>DQBD01000090.1:0-150 GCA_003526065.1 Gammaproteobacteria bacterium
CCGCCGCCGGCAGCGGCAGCCGCATCGAGGCGGCCGACATCGCCCGCACGCGCCCCACACATGCCAGTGAGCTGTTCGCCCGTGTGCCGGGCGTGTGGATCAGCCGCGGTGACGGCCAGGAAAGCCTGATCGCCATCCGCTCGCCGGTGC
>DQBD01000090.1:385-6367 GCA_003526065.1 Gammaproteobacteria bacterium
ATCGCCATCCGCTCGCCGGTGCTCACCGGTGCCGGCGCCTGCGGCGCGTTCCAGATCCTCGAGGACGGCATCCCCATCCGCCCGGCCGGTTTCTGCAACGTGAACCAGCTGTTCGAGGTCGACTTCGCCCAGGCAGCGGCGGTCGAGGTGGCACGTGGCCCGGCCAGCAGCCAGTACGGCGCCAATGCGCTGCACGGCGCCATCAACGTGGTCTCGCCAAAGCCCGGATTACAGCCGTGGACGCTGGGCCTCGAAGCCGGTGCGGACGACACCGTCACCGGCCACCTGTCGACCGGATCGGCGCACTGGCGCCTCGACGCCCGCGGCTCGGACACGCACGGCTTTCGTGACGCCACACCGACCGGCGAGCAGAAACTCGGCATCGGCCACGCGACCACGGTTGGCCGCTGGCAGGTGCAAAGCCGGCTCGCCGCCAGCAACCTCAACCAGGAAACCGCCGGCTACATCCTGGGCAAGGATGCCTACCGCGACGCCGGCCTGCGGCGCGACAACCTGAATCCGGAGGCCTACCGCGACGCGGCCTCGGCCCGCATCCACAGCGCCTGGCGCACCGCCGTCGATACCGATACGGCGCTGTCCATCACGCCGTACGCCCGCTGGTCGCGCATGCAGTTTCTGCAGCACTACCTGCCCGGCCAGCCGACCGAGGAAAACGGCCAGCGCAGCGCCGGCCTGCTGCTGGACCTGCACCACCGCCTGGCCGGCGGTGGCGACTGGCGCGGCGGACTGGCGTTCGAGTACGCGCAGGGCTTCGTCACGGAAACCCAGGCGCGGCCACTCACCACCGGGTCGGCCTTCCTGCAGGCCACCCGCCCGGCCGGCGTGCACTATGACTTCGAGGTCAGCTCACGGCTGGCGGCGCTGTGGCAGTCGCTGGACCTGCCGCTGGACGCGGCCGGTGACTGGCGCCTGCTGCCCAGCGTGCGCGTCGAGTATCTGGACTACGACTACGACAACCACGCCCTGACCGGCAACACGCGCGACGACGGCACCCCCTGCGGCTTCGGCGGCTGCCTGCACAACCGCCCGGCGGACCGTCAGGACCGCTTCACCAATGTCGCCGGCCGGCTCGGACTGCGTTACGGCGACCTCGCGCGCGGACAGTGGCACGCCGCCTGGTCGAGCGGCTTTCGCCCGCCCCAGGCCACCGAGCTGTACCGGCTGCAGCGTGGGCAGGACACCGCCGACCTCGACTCCGAGCGCCTGCAGGGCGTGGAAGTCGGCTATCGACGCGCCTGGGCCGACCTGCAGATCGGCGTGACCGCGTTTGGCATGAAGAAGACCCATTTCATCTTCACCGACGCCCAGGGGTTCAACGTCAGCGACGGCCGGACACGCCATTTCGGCCTCGAAACGGAAGCCACCTGGCGACCGGCGTCGCGTCACACGCTCAGCCTTGCCGCCAGCCTGGCGCGCCACCGGTACGCCTTCGACCGCGCCGTCGGCGGCGGCGAGACCATCGAGCACGGCAACGAGATCGACACCGCCCCCCCGTTCATGGCCACCGCCCGCTGGCTGTACCGGCCGCGACGCGACCTGACGCTGGAGCTGGAGGGCATCCGCATGGGCCCGTATTACCTGAATGCCGCCAACACCGCCCGCTACGACGGCCATACCCTGCTGAACCTGCGCGCCGACTGGGCGGCCAGTTCACGCACCCTGCTGTTCGCGCGCATCACCAACCTCACCGGCCGCGACTACGCCGAGCGGGCGGACTTCGCCTTCGGCAATCACCGCTACTTCCCCGGTCAGCCGCGGCGGCTGTTCATCGGCATCGAGTGGACGCCCTGAGCACCACCCCAGCCTGACCGGTGCGCACAAAAAAGGCCCCGGCGGGCGCGTTGCCGCCGGGGCCCATACCCTGCCGGCCGTTCAGGCCGCTTCGGAATAGACGTGAATCGGCTCGATGGCGTCGTTCATCAGCTCCTGGTGGATGGCCTCGACCTCGTCGTCGCTGAGCGGATACAGGAACTGCTCGTTGCGTTGCAGCACCTCGAGATGGCGCATGTGCCGCAGGGCACGGAACATGTCCTCGAGGTCCACGCCGAACTCCGGCGAGTAGTCAGCGCAGATTTCCTTCAGTTCCTGCGGGCCGTGGCGCAACTCGTCGATGGCGATGCCCCGCTGCACCTTGGCCGCCTCGCGGAAGAAATCGTCCTGCGGCGGCAGCTGGCTCATGGCCCAGTGAAAACCGCCGGCCGCGCCCTCGCCGGTGGCACTGAACACCCGCGCCACCCACGGGTGCTTGCCCTTGGCGTAGGCGCCCATGTTGGCGATGTAAGCGAAGTTGGCCGGCCAGCGGTCCCTTTGTGCCAGCATCGGGGCGTCCGGTTCCAGGCCGTTGGGGCCGACGTTGGCCAGCACGTAGCTGTAGATGTGGTCCACCGGAATGGGCGTGTCCTTGCCGATGGTGCGGTTCAACAGGTTGTAGTAGCCCTGATAGTGGGCCACTTCTTCCTTGATGGTCTGGAACTTCTCGTCCATGTCGCGGCCGTCCATGCCGCCGCGGATGGCCGCCTTGGCAAGGTCGGCATGCAGCAGGATGGCGCCGAACTCCTTGCCCATCTGCACGCACAACCAGTGCATGTCACGCTCGGGCGTGCGCCGGGCGACGTAGGCGTCGACCACCTTTTTCACCGCCGCCGTGCCCTGCTCCAGGATGCGGATGATCTCCTGCTCGATCTGCTGCGCGCTGTGGCTCATGTCTCTCATCCTCGTAATTGTGTCGTTCGGTGTCGTTCAGGCAGGCACCGGTACTCGCATGCTGCCCCGCGCCACGACCACACGTCAACGGTCGTTCAGCAAGCCCGCCACCAGCGCGGTTGACGACCGTCAAGACCCGCCCGGCCCAGACCCCCAGAATGCCTGCCAAACAGCCGGCCAGGCGCCGGCGTTGTCGTGCCAACACTCACGGGGAACATCAATGGACGCACGCAGCAGCACGGGCAACGTGAATCTGGCCGGTTACATCGACGACCGGATCGACGAGGGCGTGGTGCGGGTCGACCGCTCCATCTTCACCGACCCGGAGCTCTTCGAACTGGAGATGGAGCGGATCTGGGAAGGCAACTGGATTTACCTGGCCCACGAGAGCCAGATCCCCAACCCGAACGACTTCATGACCCTGTTCATGGGGCGCCAGCCGGTGATCCTGGTGCGCAGCCCGGAAGGCGAGGTCAACGCCTTCATCAACGCCTGCGGCCACCGCGGCACCACGCTGGTGCGCGAAATGCGCGGCAACCGCGCCGACTACAGCTGCCCGTTCCACGGCTGGGTGTTCGACACCCGCGGCGATGCCGTGGTGGTGTTCAAGGAAAAGGGGGCCGGCTACCCGGACTGCTTCGACAAGAAGAACTACGGCCTGACCCGGGTGGCGCGCGTGCAAAGCTACCGCGGCTTCATCTTCGGCAGCCTGAACGCGGACGTGCTGCCGCTGGAGCAGCACCTCGGCCCGGCGGCCACCTGCATCGACCTGCTGGCCGACCAGAGTCCCGAGGGTCTCGAAGTGCTCAAGGGCTCGTCCACCTACACCTTCAAGGGCAACTGGAAGATCCAGGCCGAAAACGGTGTCGACGGCTATCACCTCTACGCCACGCACGGCAACTACGTGATGACCACCGAGCACCGGCGCAAGCTGCGCGGCGACGCCGACCCGGTCAAGGCCATGCAGGTGGGCGGCATCGACAAGAAAAAGGGCGGCTTCTTCGACCTTGGCCACGGCCACGTCATGCTGTGGGGCGACTTTCCGAACCCGCAGGACCGTCCCAACCACGACCAGCTGGCGACCTACACCGAGCAATTCGGCGCCGAACGGGCGCACTGGATGGTGGCGCGCCTGCGCAACCTGCTGCTGTACCCGAACGTGTTCCTGATGGACCAGACCTCGTCGCAGATCCGCGTGTTCCGCCCCATCTCGGTGGACGAGACCGAGGTCACCATCTACGGCATCGCGCCCAAGGGCGAGGACCCGAAGAACCGCACCCACCGCATCCGCCAGTGGGAAGACTTCTTCAACGCCTCGGGCATGGCGACGCCGGACGACATCATGGAGTTCACGCAAAGCCAGATCGCCTTCAAGGCCAAGGCGGCGCGCTGGAACGACGTGTCGCGCGGCCTGAAGCACGTGCACTTCAACACGCCGAGCGAGGACGCCGCCTCGCTGGGCATCGAGGTGCAGTCCTTCGGCACCAAGCTGGAGGACGAGGGAATCATGGCCGCCCAGCACCGCTGGTGGCTGGAGACCCTCAGCCGCGGCCCCCAGGGCTGACACCGTCAACGGACCGAGACATCACGCCATGCAATACGAAACGACCCAGGCCTGCACCGACCTGCTGTACACCGAGGCGCGCCGCCTGGACCAGCGCGACTGGGACGGCTGGCTGGACCTGTACCTGCCGGAAGCGACGTTCTGGATTCCCATGTGGGACACCGAGCACGAGCTGACCACCGATCCGCAAAGCCAGCTGTCGCTGATGTGGTACGGCGACCGCACGGGGCTGGAAGACCGGGTGTTCCGCATCCGCACCGGCATGTCCTCGGCCTCCACGCCGCTGCCGCGCACCGTGCACCAGATCAGCAACATCCTGGTCGAACCGCACGGTGACGGCGACCTCATGGTCTACTCCAACTGCCAGACCATGAGCTACCGGCACAAGACCATCGACACCTTCTACTGCCACTACGAGCACCGCCTGCGCCCGGTGGCCGGCACGCTGAAAATCGCCGCCAAGAAGATCATCGTCGCCAACGATCTGATCCGCGACGTGCTGGACTTCTACCGCGTCTGAGGCGGCGGCCCACGCGCTTCGACACGCCGCGTCGCCGTATCCGCCCGGCGGCGCGGCGTTTCTTGTCGGTCAATCCTGCGGCGGCGTGCCGGACCCCTCGGCCTCGTCGGACCCCAACGCATCCCAGCGGCCATTGCGATAGGCATGCAGCGGCCGGTAGCGGCTCTTGTAGGCCATCTTGTCCGACTCGGCGATCCAGTAGCCCAGGTACAGCCACGGCAGCTGGCGCCGGCGACACTCCTCGATCAGCCGCAACACGCCGAAGGTGCCCAGGCTGCGACGGGCGAGCGCGGCGTCGTCCGCCTCGTAGAAGGTGTACACGGCCGACAGGCCCTGCGGCAGCTGGTCGATCACGCTGACCATCAGCAGCCGCCCGTCCAGCCGGTACTCCAGGCTGGAGGTGTTGATGAAGCGGCTGCGCAGGAACTCCAGCTGCTCGCGCGAGTCGCGCACGGTGACGCGGCCGTCGTGCCGCGCCTGCTGGTAACGGTGGTACAGGTCGAGGTGCTCGGGTCCGAACTCCGTCCGCGCGGCGGTGACCTCCAGGTCCGAGTTGCGCTGCCAGGCACGACGCTGGGCGCGACTGGGCACGAAATCGTCCACCGGAATGCGCACCGGCACGCAGGCATTGCAGCCACGGCAGTGCGGCCGGTAGACGTTGTCGCCGCTGCGCCGGAAGCCGTAGTCGATGAGCCGGGCGTAGGTATCGGTGTCGATGATCTTGTTCGGGTCGGCGAACAGCATGACCGCCTCGCGATCGGGCAGGTAGCTGCACGCCTGCGGCTCGGTGGAGAAGAAAAACAGCCGCCCGAAACGGGTGTTAAAGATCATCATCGACGTGCCAGGGTCCGCGTGGGTCCGGTGCTCGGGCGAGTTGATCGAGCCATGTTAAGAACTCCGCCCGTGGCATGTCCACGGCACCAAGGCTGGCCAGGTGCCCGGAACCGACCTGGCAGTCGATCAATCGCCCGCCGTGACCAAGCAAGTACTGAACCAGGTGCGCGAACGCCACCTTGGATGCATCGGTCCGCCGGCTGAACATGGACTCGCCGAAAAACACCTGCCCCAGCGCCACGCCATACAGGCCGCCGACCAGTGCGCCGTCCTGCCATGCCTCCACGCTGTGGGCGACGCCAAGCCGGTGCAGCGCGCCGTAGGCGCCCGCCATGGCCGG
>DQBD01000049.1 GCA_003526065.1 Gammaproteobacteria bacterium
TCCACGGGGTTTCCCCCACTAGCACCTGAAGCTAGCGCGTCTACCAATTTCGCCATCTCGGCTGGCATGCTCCGATCCACGAGGACCGAAGCGAGCGCGGCATTTTACTGGCCACGGCCCGGCTGTCAACGAATCTTCATCATGAAACCACGCCGCCCCCGCAAAGACCCCCACCGCAAGCGCGAAGCGGCCCGCTACGAGCGGCCGATCGCCAGCCGTGAACTGATCCTGGATGTGCTGACCGACGCCGGCAAGCCGCTGCCGGCCGAGCGGATTGCCGAGCGCCTGGCGCTGCGCGCCGACTGGGAGAGCGAGGCCCTGGCGCGGCGCCTGTCCGCCATGGTGCGCGACGGCCAGCTGCTGCTCGACCGTCGCGGCCGCTACGGCGCGGTGCGCCAGATGGACCTGTTGCGCGGGCAGGTCAGCGCCCACCGCGACGGCTACGGCTTTTTCGTGCCCGACGGCGATCATCCGGACCTGTACCTGTCGGCGCGCGAGATGCGCGCGGTGATGGACGGCGACCGGGCGGTGGCCAGCGTGGTCAGCGTCGACGCCCGCGGCCGTTACGAGGGCAGCATCGTCGAGGTGCTCGAGCGCCGTCACCGGCGCGTGGTCGGTCGCTACCGGCGTGACGGCAAGCTGGCGTGGCTGGTGCCGGATGACCGGCGACTGGGTGGCGAGATCCTGGTCACCGACAGCGTTGTCCGGCGCAAGGTGCGTGACGGCCAGATCGCGGTGGTGGAGCTCACCCACTACGCGGACCGCCGCCAGCCGGCGCGTGGCCTGCTGGTGGAGCTGCTCGGCGAGCATCTGGCGCCGGGCATGGAGATCGACATCGCGCTGCGCAAGCACGACCTGCCCTGGGAGTGGCCGGACGAGGCCACCGCCCAGGCGCGTGGCTTCCGGCCTCGCGTCACCGCCGCCGACAGCCGCAACCGCGAGGATTTTCGCCACCTGCCGCTGATCACCATCGATGGCGAGGACGCGCGCGACTTCGACGACGCCGTGTATGCCGAGCGCGACGGTCGTGGCTGGCGGCTGCTGGTGGCCATTGCCGACGTGAGCCACTACGTGCGCCCCGGCAGCGCCATCGACACCGAGGCACACCGTCGCGGCACGTCGGTGTACTTCCCGCAGCGCGTCATCCCGATGCTGCCGGAGGTGCTGTCGAACGAGCTGTGCTCGCTCAAGCCCGAGGTGGACCGGCTGGCGCTGGTGTGCGAGATGACCATCGGTGCCCGCGGCGCGATCAAAAGCTACCGCTTCGCGCGCGGCGTGATCCGATCGCACGCGCGCACCACCTACACCGAAATCGCCGCTGTCCTGGACGGCGATGCGGCGCTGCGCGACCGCTACTTCGCGTTGCTGCCGCACATCGACACCCTGCATCGCCTGTACCGCGCGCTCGACGGCGAGCGGCGCCGGCGCGGGGCGGTGGAATTCGAATCGGCCGAGGCGCGCATCGTGTACGGCGACGACCGCAAGATCGACCGCATCGAGGCGTCCGAGCGAACGGTGGCCCACTGCATCATCGAGGAGTGCATGATCGCCGCCAACCGGTGCGCGGCGGAATTCCTGAACAGCCGCGAAATGCCGGCGCTGTATCGCGTCCACGACCGCCCGCAGGCGGAAAAGGTCACCCAGCTGCGCGGCTTCCTGGCCGAGTTCGGCCTGCAACTGGGCGGGGGCGAGACGCCGGCACCGGCCGACTACCGGGCACTGACCGAGGTCATTGCCGATCGACCCGACCGGTATCTGCTGCAAACGCCCATCCTGCGCAGTTTCCGGCAGGCGGTGTACGACCCCGAGTGCCGCGGTCACTTCGGTCTGGCGCTGGACGCCTACGCCCATTTCACCTCGCCCATCCGCCGCTATCCGGACCTGCTGGTGCACCGTGCCATCGTGCATGCGCTGCGCGGGCGCAAGGCGACCTCGTACCACTACAGTGGCGAGCAGATGGCGGCGCTGGGCGCGCACTGTTCGCTGACCGAGCGCCGCGCCGATGACGCCACCCGCGAGGTGGTGGCCTGGCTCAAGTGCGAGTTCCTGCAGGACCGCGTCGGCGAGGTGCTGGGCGGGCTGGTCAGTGGCGTGGCGGCGTTCGGCCTGTTCGTGACGCTCGACGGCGCCTACACGGAAGGCCTGGTCCACATCACCGGCCTGCCGGATGACTATTACCACTTCGACCCGCTGCACCATCGCCTGGTCGGCGACCGGCGCCGGCGGGTGTTCCGGCTCGGCGACCGGGTGCAGGTCCGGGTGGCGCGTGTCGACCTCGACGAGCGCAAGATCGACCTCGATTTTGTCGGCCTTGAAAACGGGCGCGCCCGATGAGCCGGTCGCTCGCCTATGGTCTGCACCCGGTGCGCAGCCTGCTGGAGCGGGAGCCGGCCGGTATTGCCCGGCTGCTGTTGCTCGATCCGAACAGGCCCCCGTTCGCCGAGTTGGCGACGCTGGCCGCAGCGCACGGCATCACCGTGGAGCGGCGCCCGGCGGGCACGCTCGATCGCCTGTGCGGCGGTGCCGTTCACCAGGGCGCGCTGGCACTGCTGTCGGCGCCGCCCCAGGCGCTGGACGAGAACGCGCTCGAGGCCATTCTGGCCAGCGCCGCGCAGCCGCTGCTGCTGGTGCTGGACGAAGTGCAGGACCCGCGCAACCTCGGCGCCTGCCTGCGCAGTGCCGATGCGGCCGGGGTGGATGCGGTGATTGTTCCGCGTCGCAACGCTGCCGGGCTCACCCCGGTGGCCTGTCGTACCGCGGTGGGAGCGGCGGAAAGCCTGGCGTATTACGAAGTGGGCAACCTGGCCAACCTGCTGGATCAGCTGCGGGAAAGAGGGGTCTGGGTAGTCGGTACCGCCCTCGAGGAGCGCAGTGAGTCCCTGTTTGCGTTCCAGGCCCCGGATGCCCTGGCCGTCGTGATGGGGGCGGAAGGTGCCGGCCTGAAACGGCTGACCCGGGACAAGTGTGACCAGCTACTGGAAATTCCCATGGCTGGGGAAGTGCAGAGCCTGAACGTGTCCGTGGCCACGGGGGTGATGCTGTTTCATGTACGGGCGCAGCGGGAGAGCAGTGAATAGTTAACGGTTAACA
Source organism: Gammaproteobacteria bacterium (assembly GCA_003526065.1). Next base: position 3,091 of record DQBD01000049.1, read on the forward strand.
GTGAATAGTTGCGCG
>DQBD01000025.1:0-151 GCA_003526065.1 Gammaproteobacteria bacterium
TCGTGGGCGTCCGCCACCTCGGCCAGCATGTCGCCGGCGTCGGCATAACGGTCCAGCAGCCCACGCTGGGCCACCGGTCGCAGCAACGCCTGGTAGGCATGCTGGCCGTGAATGTCCACCAGCCGCTGCCCGAGTTCGCGCAGCAGGCCGG
>DQBD01000025.1:406-4056 GCA_003526065.1 Gammaproteobacteria bacterium
GCAGGCCGGCGGCCACCGGCCGGCCGTTGACGTAAGACCTCGAACGGCCGTCCGCGCGCACGGTGCGACGCAGCAGACACTCGTCGCCAGCCGCCAGGTCGTGCTCCTGCAGCCAGGCGCCGGCCGCCGGCACGGCGCCGACATCGAACACCGCCGTCACCTCGGCCTGCGTGGCACCGGCGCGGATGGCATCGGCGCCGGCGCGCTCGCCCAGCGCCAGCAGCAGGGCGTCCACCACCAGCGACTTGCCGGCACCGGTCTCGCCGGTCAGCGCGGTCAGGCCGCGCTCGAACTCGAGTTCGGCCGCCTCGACGATGGCGAAGTTGTCGATGCGCAGACCAATCAGCACCCGCGTCACCCTCCCCAGTGCAGCTTGGTGCGCAGCAGCTCGAAATAGTCGTAGCCGACCGGGTGAATCAGGCGCAGTGAACGCTCACGGGCACGAATCACCACCCGGTCGCCGATCTCCAGCGGCACGCTCTGCTGACCGTCGCACACCAGGCGCGCCTTGGACCAGTTGTCCTGCGTCAGCTCGATCTCCAGCGGCTGGTCGGCGCCCAGCACCATCGGCCGGATGGCCAGCGTGTGCTGACAGATCGGCACCACCACCACCGCCCGCATGTCCGGATACAGGATCGGCCCACCCGAGGACAGGGCGTAGGCGGTCGAGCCGGTGGGCGTCGCCACGATCACGCCGTCGGCCCGCTGCCGGTTGAGCAGGCGGCCGCCGGCGCGCGTCTCGAACTCGACCATCTTCAGGCTGTCCCACTTGTGCAGCACCAGCTCGTTGAGTGCCGACACCGTGCGCAGCAGCCGGCCTTCGCGGTGCAACTCGATGTCCAGGATCAACCGGTCCTCGGCGCAGAATTCGCCCCCCAGGATGGTGGGCAACACGTCGAAGGTCTCGTTGGGCGAAATATCGGCCAGAAACCCCAGCCGGCCCAGGTTGATGCACAGCAGCGGCACGTCCAGCGGCCCCAGGATGCGGACCGCCGCCAGCAACGTGCCGTCACCGCCGAGCACGATACCCAGGTCGGTGCCATGGGCCGCCAGGCGCTCGCGCAACGCGCCGTCGCGCGCCGCATCCCAGTTGGGATCGATGCGCTCGGCATCCACACGGCACCCGATCTGCGGCAACGTGCTGCGCAGGCGCTCCAGCAATTCGCGCAGCACCGCGTCATCGCGATGCCACAACAGGACTGGCTGGCGGAAGGCAAGCGGCATGGTGGTCTCGACGTTCTGCGCCAATGCGTCCGCAGCAGGCACGATCGCACCCGCAACCGCTTGTGAGGCGGCACCTGCCGGGCTGGGAAACGGGCTGCCGGAGCGTTCATTCATTTGTTTATAGTATGGCCAGACTGCATTTTTCGTTGGTGTTACCGCATCTGCCCTGACGCTGCCGTGCCTGCCCCCCGAAAACCCGCCCCTGAAATCCTCGGCGAGCGTGCCCTGAGCCTGCTCAAGGGGCTGGTCGAGCATTACGTCGCCGACGGCCGTCCGGTCGGCTCCAAGACGCTGGCGCGCGACCTGGGCCTCGGGCTGAGCCCGGCCACACTGCGCAACGTCATGGCCGATCTCGAGCGCCTGGGCTTGATCGCCGCGCCCCACACCTCGGCCGGCCGCGTGCCTACCGCCAAGGGCCTGCGGGTGTTTCTGGACACGCTGCTTCACACGCGCCCCATCGATCACGCCGCCGAGGGCGAGCTGCGCGACAAGCTTGCCGGCAGCGAGCCGGGCGAACTGGTGGAGACCGCCGGCCGTCTTCTGGCCGACCTGAGCCAACAGGCGGGCGTGGTGCTGCTGCCGCGGCGTGATGTGGCGCGCCTGCGTCACGTCGATTTTGTCAGCCTGTCCGAGGAACGGCTGCTGGTCATCCTGGTCACCGACGACGGCGACGTACACAACTGGGTGGTGCGCCAGCCCGGCAACCTCAGCCCGGCTGCCCTGACGCAGGCAGCCAACTATCTGAACGAACACCATGCAGGACGCACGCTGGCGCAGGTGCGCGGCGCCGTGCTGGCCGAGCTGCAGCGCGCCCGGGCCGCAGTGGGCGAGCTGATGCAGGCCATGACCGAGCTGGCCGAACACCTGACGCCACCGCCCCGCGACACCACGGCGGCGGGCGACTACCTGATCCGTGGCGAATCGAACCTGCTGGCCAGCGCCGACCCGGCGGCAGACCTCGGCAAGTTGCAGGCGCTGTTTCGGGCGTTTGGAGAAAAACGCGAGCTGCTGCGCCTGCTCGACGACTGCCTGCACGGCCAGGGCGTGCAAATATTTCTTGGCGCCGAATCCGGGTATCAGTTCCTGGGCGACTTCAGCCTGGTTACCGCACCGTACGAGGTCGACGGCCAAATCGTCGGCGTGCTGGGCGTCATCGGTCCGCAGCGGATGCCCTACCAGCGCGTGGTGTCGGTGGTGGATGTCACCGCCCGTCTTCTCGGCGCGGCCTTGAATCGCCGTCTGCCCGCCCCAAGCTGACCCCACGCACGATGCCGACGAATGCCCGGCCACCGCCTGCGGCGGCCGGATCAGGCCCATTTCTGCTTCCGAGAATTGCCTATGAACGACCAAACCGAGCCGACGGCAGCCGACAAGCCAACCCCCGGTACCCCGAGCGAAGCGCCAGCGTCCGCCGACGCGGCACCGCCGAGCGACACCGTCAGCACGGAAACGCTCGAACAGGCACAGGCCCGGGCCGACCAGGCCCGCGACCAGATGCTGCGCGCCTATGCCGATCTCGAGAATCTGCGCCGGCGCTACGAGCGTGAGGTGCGCAACGCCTCGCGCTACGGGTCTGAGTCGCTGGTCGGCGAGTTGCTGCCAGTGAAAGACAGCCTTCAGGAAGCACTCAAGACCGGCGCCGCGCAGGGCCTGGACCCGGCCCAGGCGCTGGAGAAGATCCTCGAAGGCACCCGCATGACCCTCGATATCCTCGACAAGGCACTCGGCAAGGCCGGTGTCAGCGAAGTGCATCCCGAGGGCGAACCGTTCGACCCGGAGCTGCACCAGGCCATGAGCCTGGCCGACGGCGGTGAGCTGCCGTCGAATCACGTGGTACAGGTCGTCCAGACCGGTTACCGACTGCACGACCGGCTGGTCCGACCGGCGATGGTCATCGTTTCGAAGTAGACGCTTGAAATCGCCCGCCACCGCTCCCACCTGAGCGACAACGCCCGAAAACACGTTCACGGAGACTTACGTCCATGGCCAGAATCATCGGCATCGACCTCGGCACCACCAATTCCTGCGTAGCTGTCATGGAAGGTGGCAAACCGCGGGTCATCGAAAATTCCGAGGGCGACCGCACCACACCGTCCATCGTCGCGTTCACCAAGGACAGCGAGGTCCTGGTCGGCCAGTCGGCCAAGCGCCAGGCGGTCACCAACCCGCACAACACGCTGTACGCGGTGAAGCGCCTGATCGGCCGCCGTTTCGAGGATTCGGTGGTCAAGAAGGACATCGACATCGTCCCGTACAAGATCGTCAAGGCCGACAACGGCGATGCCTGGGTGGAAGTCGACGGCAAGAAGATGGCGCCGCCGGAAATCTCGGCCCGCGTGCTGCAGAAGATGAAGAAAACCGCCGAGGACTACCTTGGCGAGGCGGTCACCGAGGCGGTCATCACGGTGCCGGCCTACTTCAACGAC
>DQBD01000025.1:4366-4516 GCA_003526065.1 Gammaproteobacteria bacterium
CGACCGCGGCCGCGCTGGCCTACGGCCTGGACAAGAAACGCGGCGACCAGAAGGTGGCCGTGTACGACCTCGGCGGCGGCACCTTCGACATCTCGATCATCGAGATCGCCGAAGTCGACGACGAGCACCAGTTCGAGGTGCTGGCCACCA
>DQBD01000025.1:4850-4982 GCA_003526065.1 Gammaproteobacteria bacterium
TCCTCGGCGGCGAGGACTTCGATCTTCGCCTGATGAATTACCTGGCCGACACCTTCAAGAAGGATGCCGGTGTCGACCTGCGTAACGACCCGCTGGCCGTTCAGCGCCTGAAGGAGGCCGCCGAGAAGGCCA
>DQBD01000025.1:5240-5631 GCA_003526065.1 Gammaproteobacteria bacterium
CCAAGATCGAGCTGTCCTCGGCGCAGCAGACCGAAATCAACCTGCCGTACATCACCGCCGACGCCAGCGGACCGAAGCACCTCAACATCAAGTTGACGCGTGCCAAGCTGGAGTCGCTGGTCGAGGACCTGATCACGCGCACCCTCGAGCCGTGCCGCACGGCGCTCAAGGACGCCGGCCTGTCGGGCAGCCAGATCGACGAGGTGATCCTGGTCGGCGGCCAGACCCGCATGCCCAAGGTGCAGGAAGCGGTCAAGGACTTCTTCGGCAAGGAGCCGCGCAAGGACGTGAACCCGGACGAGGCCGTCGCCGTCGGCGCCGCCATCCAGGGCGCCGTGCTGGCCGGCGAGGTCAAGGACGTGCTGCTGCTGGACGTGACGCCGCTGTCGCT
>DQBD01000006.1:0-1138 GCA_003526065.1 Gammaproteobacteria bacterium
ACAACCGCATCAGCGAGTTCATGATGACCCGCCTGGCTGGCGTTGGCATTCCGACCCACTTCATCCGCCGCCTCAATATGCGCGAGCAGCTGATCAAGAAGGTCGAGATGTACCTGAAGGAGCACGACACCGACGGTCTGGACATCAAGATCATGCCGCCGGTGAAGGCGATCTCGCCGTCCACCACCAGAATCTTGCGGTGGTTGCGCATGTTCACGTGCACGCTGGGCGGCCACAGGCGCAGCGGCAGGAAGCGCGCCACGCGTACGCCGCCCTCGCGCAGGGCCGGCGCCGCGCGCGCCAGGGTGTACCACTGGCCGAGGCCGTCGATCAGCACGCACACGGTCACGCCGCGCCGCTGCGCGGCCTTGAGCGCGTCGATGATGTCGCGTGCCGCGCCGCTGGCGCCGAAGATGTAGGTCGACAGGTAGACGTAGCGCTCGGCCGAGCGGATGGCCTCGATCATGGCCGGGTAGGCCTGGTCGCCGTTGTGCAGGCGCTCGATGTGGCTTCCCGGCAGGCAGGCGCGGTGGCTGATGCGCGCCGAGGCGAGGGCGATCGGGCCCTCCGGCATGGCACCGGGAGCCGGGTCCGTCATGCCGGCGTCGTCCGGCTGTTCGTAGCCGAACTCCAGCGGCAGCGGGAACCGCCGCAGGCGCCGGTGGCGGGTGCGGATACGGTTGACGCCGAAGATGAAGTACAGCAGCGGTCCGCCCAATGGCAGCAGCAGGACGATGCCGATCCACGCCAGCGCCGAGCGTGGGTCGCGCTTGGTCAGCAGCGCGTGCCAGGCGCACAGCAGGCCGAGCGCGGCCTGCAGGGCCAGCGCCAGCCAGCCGAGAGTGGCGGCCAGGTGGGGTGTCATGGCGGCGTCCTAGAAGCGGATGACGCTGCGGATGCTCTGCCCCGCGTGCATCAGGTCGAAGGCTTCGTTGATGCGTTCGAGCGGCAGGGTATGCGTGACGAACTCATCGACCTTGATCTCACCGGCCAGGTAGCGGTCCACGTAACCGGGCAGCTGCGAGCGGCCCTTGACTCCGCCAAACGCGCTGCCGCGCCACACGCGTCCGGTCACCAGCTGGAACGGGCGGGTGCGGATCTCGTCGCCGCCGCCGGCCACGCCGATGATCGTCGACTC
>DQBD01000006.1:1279-6150 GCA_003526065.1 Gammaproteobacteria bacterium
AGCCCTTGTGGCAGCACTCGAGCGCCGCGCGCATCACGTCCACGTTGCCGATGCACTCGAACGAGTGATCGACGCCGCCGTCGGTCAGCTCGACGATGACCTCCTGGATGGGCGCCGCATGGTCGGCCGGGTTGACGCAGTCGGTGGCCCCCAGCTGGCGGGCCAGCTCGAACTTGGCGGGGTTCAGATCGATGCCGATGATGCGCGCGGCCTTCGCCATGACCGCACCCTGCACCACGGAAAGGCCGATCGCCCCCAGTCCGAACACCGCCACCGTGGCGCCCGGCTGCACCTTGGCGGTATTCAGCACGGCGCCGACGCCGGTGGTGATGCCGCAGCCGAGCAGGCACACCTTGTCCAGCGGCGCGGCGGGGTTGATCCTGGCCACGGCGATTTCCGGCAGCACCGTGTACTCGCTGAAGGTGGATGTGCCCATGTAGTGGTACACGGTCTGGCCGCGGGCACTGAAACGCGCGCTGCCGTCCGGCATCAGGCCCTTGCCCTGGGTGCTGCGGATGGCCTGGCACAGGTTGGTCTTGCCCGAGGTGCAGAACGTGCACTGGCCGCACTCGGGCGTGTAGAGCGGGATCACGTGATCGCCGGGCCTGAGCGTGGTGACGCCGGGGCCGACCTGCTCGACGATGCCGCCACCCTCGTGGCCGAGGATGGCCGGGAACACACCCTCCGGATCACGGCCCGACAGGGTGTAGGCGTCGGTGTGGCATACGCCGGTGGCGACCAGGCGCACCAGCACCTCGCCCTGCCGCGGCGGCGCCACCTCCACCTGCTCGATGTCCAGCGGCTGGCCGGCGGCCCAGGCGATGGCGGCGCGTGCTTTCATGAGTCGGCTCCCTGTTCTGTCGCAAGGCACGAGACGGGGCGATTATGCCAACCCGCTTCGCCGCATGCCCCTGCTACCATGCGGCGCCAGCACGGGCGCCGAAGAGCGCCCGGCCGCGACGATAAAGACGGGAGAGGAGAACGCACATGGAGTGGCTGCGTCCAGCAGGCGGCGCCGTGGGGCTGCTGTGCCTGTGGCTGTGGAGCGCCGGTATGGCGCGGGCGGCGACGCCGGACGACCGGGCGATCGCCAACGATCACCTCACCACCGGTGACGTGGTCACCTACGGCATGGGGCTGAATGCGAACCGCTTCAGTCCGCTGCGCCAGCTCAATACCGACACGGTCGGCAGGCTGGCGCCGCAGTGGAGCGCCGAGCTGGACGATGACCGCGGTCAGGAAGCCCAGCCACTGGTGCACGACGGCGTGCTCTACGTCATCACGCACAAGAGCACGTTCGCCTTCGATGCGCGCAACGGCGAGCCGCTGTGGCGGCACGACCTGAGCTTCGAGAAGCGCATGTTCCGCGTGGTGTGCTGCGGCATGGTGGCGCGCGGGGCGGTGCTGTACCGCGGCAAGCTGATCCGCCAGACGCTCGACAACCGGGTGCTGGCGCTGGACATGAAGACCGGCCGCGAGCTGTGGAGCGTGCAGGCCGCCGACTGGCAGGACGGCTACACCATGACCGGTGCGCCGCTGCTGGCCAACGGCGTGGTGATCGCCGGCGTGGCCGGTGGTGACATGGGCATTCGCGGCTTCCTGGACGGGTACGACGCGCAGACCGGCAAGAAGCTGTGGCGGTTCTGGACCACGGCCGGGCCGGACGACCCGGGCGGACAGACCTGGACCGGAGACACCTACCTGCACGGCGGCGGTGCCACCTGGCTGCCCGGTTCCTACGATCCGAAGCTCGACCTCGTGTACTGGGGCATCGGCAATCCCGGGCCCTGGAATGCCACGGTCCGCCCCGGCGACAACCTGTACACGGACAGCGTGGTGGCGTTGCGGCCGAAGACCGGCGAGCGGGTGTGGCACTACCAGTACATCCCCAACGACACCTTCGATTTCGATGGCGTCAACGAGCTGATCCAGACGGAACTGGAAATCGACGGTCGCCAACGGCAGGTCATTCTCAATGCCAACCGCAACGGCTTCTTCTACGTGCTGGACCGCGCCACCGGCGAGTTGCTGCGGGCCAACCGGTTCGTCGACACCCTGAACTGGGCGACCGGGATCGATCCGGCCAGCGGCCGGCCGATCCTGTCCGACACCGCCAGGGCCGTGCTGGCCGGCGAAGAGCGGGTGATCTGGCCGTCCAACATCGGCGGCAAGAACTGGGGGCCGGCCTCGTACAACCCGCACACCGGGCTCGTGTACCTGAACGGGTTCGAGCTGTCGATGAACTACAAGCTGATGAGTGCCTCCTGGCGGCGCGGCATGATGTACGTGGCGGCCGACTTCTCGTTCCGCCTGCCGGAGGACGGGCCGCCGCTGGGTTACCTGCGCGCCGTGGATCCGCTCACCGGCGAGCGGGTGTGGCAGGTGCCGTACGACCCGCCGGCCAACGGCGGCACGCTGAGCACGGGCGGCGATCTGGTGTTCACCGGCCTGATGACCGGCGAGCTGGTGGCCCATGACGCCCGCAGCGGCGAGCGGCTGTGGAGCCACAAGACGGCCTCCGGCATCATCGGCCCGCCCATCACCTACGAACTCGACGGCCGGCAGTACGTGGCCGTGATGAGCGGCGTCGGCGGCCTGCTGGCGCTGTACCTGCCGCATCCGGAACTGGCGCGGGTGCCGCGCGGCGGCAGCGTCACCGTGTTTGGCCTGCCGCAGGAGCAGGCGCGGTGAGGGCGGGGCTGTGGGTTGCCGGCCTGCTCGGCGGCGCGGCCATGGCCGGGACACCCGATCCCGGGCAGGTGGCGGTCGGCGACCAGCTGTACCGGCAACTGTGCCAGCGCTGTCATGGCTATCGGCTGCAAACCAGCGGTGCCGCGTCGTTCGACCTGCGGCGGTTTCCGGCCGGTGATCGGCGGCGTTTTCACGACGCCGTGATGCACGGCAAGGACCAGATGCCGGCCCACGACGACATCCTCACCGACGAGGACGTGGCGGCCTTGTTCGCCTACGTGGTGGCGACGCAGCGGGAGCTGACGCGATGAATGCGCCGCGCCGGGCCCTCGCCGCTGTCCTGCTGGCGTCCATGTTGCAGGCCGGCGCGGCCTTGGGCATGGGGCAGGGGCTCAAGGTGTGTCTCGAAAGCGGGCCGCCGCCGCTGTCGTCCGGCGCGCACGAGGGCGTCGATCTGGCCGTCACCCGTGCGGTGGCGCAGTGGCTGGGGCGCCCGCTGGAGATTGTCTGGTACGAGGTGGAGGATGATGCCGACAGCTTGCCGGCGGCGCAGATCAACGGGTTGCTGTCGGCGGGCGTGTGCCAGTTGGCGGGCGGGGTTCCGCTGGTCAGCGACGGCCTGCGCGCGCCGGCCGCGACACCGGTGCCGGTCGAGCTGCCGGACGGCGGCCGCCGCTTCGTGAAGCCGGGGGCGCTGATGCACACCACGCCGTACCGGGCGGTGGACTTTCGCGTGGTGCTCAACCGGACGGCCGACGTCGATACCGTGACAGGACTGGATGCGTTGCGTGGCGTGCGGGTGCTGGCCGAGCAGGGCAGCCTGGCCGATCACCTGCTGTTGGCACACGGCGGCGGTGTGCTGCGGGCCGACGTGGTGCACGTGCCGATGCGGCAGGCCGGCGTCCTGGCGGCACTGGCGCGCGGTACGGCCGACGCCGCCCTGGTGGACGGCCCGCAGTGGGACGCCTACCGCGCCGCGCATCCGGACACCGCCCTGCGTGACAGCGGCTTCAGACACCCGCTGCAGATCAACGTCGGCTTCGTCGCGCTCGCTACCGAGCGCGGGCGGGTGGAACTGTTCGATGTGGCGCTGGACGACCTGCGCGGCAGCGGCGACATCGAGGCCGTATTCGACCGTCTGGGCTACCGCTACAACGCGCCGGTCGAGCCGGTGGTGCTGCCACCGCTCACAGTGCGCCTGTTGGCGGCGCCGGCCGTGAACCGTTGACCCGGGCGGCTATCCGCCCGGCCGCAGAAGCGGCGGGCGAAAAGAGTGTTTGGTGATCTGAACGAACGTCCGACGCCGCCGCGCGTCGCGCTGTGTGTCGCCCGGACGGCTTGGCCGCAGCTGGTCGCTATCGGTAGAATGCCGGCCTTACCAGCACCTGTGGTGGCGGGCGGCGGCGACGCTTCCCGCCCCTTTTGCTGCGCCCGACATCAACGCCCCACTGGGAGCCTGCATTGCCCGAGCCAGCACTTCTTGCCCTTGCCGACGGTACGCTGATGCACGGCGTGTCCGTTGGCGCCACCGGCCACGCCGTGGGAGAGGTGGTGTTCAACACCGCCATCACCGGCTATCAGGAAATCCTCACGGACCCGTCCTACCGCCGCCAGCTTGTCACCCTGACCTATCCGCACATCGGCAACGTTGGCTGCAACCCGCAGGACGAGGAATCGGCCCAGGTGCATGCCGCCGGGCTGGTGATCCGCGACGCGCCGCGCCGGCGTTCGAGCTGGCGGGCGCAGCAGTCGCTGGATGACTACCTGCGCGAGCGTGGCGTGGTCGCCATCGCCAACATCGACACGCGCGCGCTGACCGGCCGCCTGCGCAGCGGCGGCGCCCAGGCCGGCTGCATCGTGGCCGGTGCCGATCCGGACCCCGAGTTCGCGCTGGCGAAGGCGCGCGCCTTCGCCGGCCTGCAGGGCATGGACCTGGCGCAGGAGGTCAGCTGCACGGAACCGTATCCGTGGCGGGACAGCGTGTGGACGCTGGACGGCTTCGAGCCGGCGCCGGCGGCGCGCTTTCGCGTGGTGGCGTACGACTTCGGCATCAAGCGCAACATCCTGCGCTGCCTGACGGCGGCCGGGTGTGATGTGACGGTGGTGCCGGCCAGGACGCCGGCAGCGGACGTCCTGGCGCTGCAGCCGGATGGCGTGTTCCTGTCCAACGGCCCCGGGGA
>DQBD01000006.1:6423-6954 GCA_003526065.1 Gammaproteobacteria bacterium
CCGGAGCCATGCGAGTACGCCATTGCGGCGATCGGCGAGTTCCTGGAGCGCGGCGTGCCGCTGTTCGGCATCTGCCTGGGGCATCAGCTGCTGGCTCTGGCGGCCGGGGCGCGCACGGTGAAGATGAAGTTCGGTCACCACGGCGCCAATCATCCGGTGTTCGAGGCGGCGACCGGGCGCGTACTGATCACCAGCCAGAACCACGGTTTCGCCGTCGACGAGGCCAGCCTGCCGGCGCACCTGACGGCGACGCATCGGTCGCTGTTCGACCGCTCGCTGCAGGGCATTGCCCATACCGACAAACCGGCCTTCGGTTTCCAGGGTCACCCGGAAGCCAGTCCGGGGCCGCATGATGCGGCACATCTTTTCCAACAGTTCGCCGACCTGATGGCGGCCCACCGCGGCGCCTGAGGACTCCCGTGCCTAAACGTACTGACATCAAGAGCATCCTGATCATCGGCGCCGGTCCGATCGTGATCGGTCAGGCCTGTGAGTTCGACTACTCCGGTGCCCAGGCCTGCAAGGCGCTGC
>DQBD01000006.1:7259-7633 GCA_003526065.1 Gammaproteobacteria bacterium
ATCATGACCGACCCGGACATGGCCGACGCGGTCTATATCGAGCCGATCGCCTGGCCGGTGGTGGCCAAGATCATCGAGCGCGAGCGCCCGGACGCGCTGCTGCCGACCATGGGGGGGCAGACCGCGCTCAACTGTGCCCTGGACCTGGCGCGCGAGGGCGTGCTGGAGCAGTTTGGCGTGGAGATGATCGGCGCCACCCGCGATGCCATCGACAAGGCCGAGGACCGCGAGCGCTTTCGCGAGGCGATGGGCCGCATCGGTCTGGCCACGCCGCGTTCGGCGCTGGCGCACAGCATGGAAGAGGCCGTGCAGGTGCAGGCGCAGATCGGTTTCCCGACCATCATCCGGCCGTCCTTCACCATGGGCGGCAGCGG
>DQBD01000276.1:0-2589 GCA_003526065.1 Gammaproteobacteria bacterium
GCTGCACCGCCTGCCAGGCCAGCAGGAAGTCACCACCGGCCGGCGCCGCCGGCGCGAACACGCCGGCGCGCAGTGCCGGCAGCCAGGCCGACACGATGGCCCCGCCCAGCACCACCAGCCAGCTCCAGTACATCCAGATCAGGGCCAGCGGCAGCGTCGCGAAGGTGCCGTACACCGCCGCGTAGGTCGGCAACCGGCCGATGTACCAGGCAAACACCCGGCTGGCCAGGCTGAAGGCGATCGCCGCCAGCACGCCACCGACCAGCGCGTCGCGCCACAGCACCTCGGTGTTGGGCACCACCCGGTACACCACCGCCAGCACCCCGCCCATCACCAGCCAGGACACCAGCGTGCCGGCGGCCGCCGTACCGCCGGGAATCGCCCCCAGCCAGCCGGAAGACAACGCCGCCGCCAGCGACAGCTGGCCGATTGCGAACGTCATCAGCAGCGGCCCGGCGGTCAGCCAGGCCCAGAACAGGATCACCCGCTGCCACAGCGGACGCGGGCGCGGCGTGCGCCAGATGCGGTTCAGGGACCGGTCGACCGTCAACAGCAGCATGGTGGCCGTCACCAGCAGGCCAATCACGCCGGCGGCGCCCAGGCCGGCGGCCTTCTCGGCGAACTGGTTCACGTAACCGAACACCGTCTCGGCGATGTTCGGCGGCAGCAGCGCCTGGGCGAACCAGTCCTGCATGCGCCCGCGCAGGTCGTCGAAGGCGGGGAAGGCCGTGAACAGCGCCAGCATCACCGCCAGCAACGGCACCAGCGAGATGACGGTGGTGAACGTGAGACTGGCCGCGGTCTGGGTGATGCGCTCCTGCGCCAGGCGGCGGCCGATGAACCGCATGCCGGTCAGAAGCGCCTCGAAACGGGATTGTGCGCTGGCAAGCATCCGCTCACCCTACCCGATTCGGCTGACCGACAGCCACCGCGACAGCCGCGGGCGCGTCGCCCATCAGAATCCGCGCGCCTCGCGGATCCGCTGGTAGGCCGCGTTGATCGCTTGTGCGCGGGCCGTGGCGTCGGTGTCGGAGCCGGCCTTGTCCGGGTGGTGGCGACTCATCAGGCGGCGGTAGGCGCGCTTGATGGCGGCCGGCTCCGCACCCGCCGGCACACCCAGCAATGCATAGTCCTGCTGCAACGACGGCACGGCCGGCCGCCGACGCTGCCCGGCCCCGCCGGCGCCGGCCTGGCCGAGCACCGCTTCCAGCAAAGCGGCCGGCAGACCCAGTTGCGACAGCACGGCCACCACCGCCTGACGCGAGGCCGGTGCCAGACGGCCATCCGCCATCGCCACCGCCGCCAGCATCTCCAGCAACAGACGCATCGCACGCGGATCAGCGCGTCCCTGACGCCGGAAACGCTGCACCGCCTCGGCCACCGGGAACCCCGGCTGCTTGCCGGCGTTGAAGCCCTCCATGGCCCGTCGCCGCTCCACGGCGCTGAGCCCCAGGCGCCGCATCCACGCCTCCGCGGCGGCGATCTCCGGCTCGCTGACCCGGCCGTCGGCCTTGGCGACGTGCCCCATCAGGGCGAAACCGACGTCGACCAGCACCTCCCGCGGCCGGCGCGCGCGATCGCTGCCGGCGGTGCGGGCCCGATCCACGCTGTGGCCGGCCACCACCCCGAACAGGGCCCCCACCGGTCCCCCCATGAACAGGCCGGCGGCGCCGCCGATCAACTTGCCCCAGTACGCCATGCGGTCGTCAGTCGGTCGCGGCCACGCGCGGCGGCAAATCGGCGCCGCAGAACTTGCAGTGACGGGCGTCTTTGTCGTGGCCCTCGCGCATGCAGTGTCCGCACACACGGGTGGTGATGCTGTCGGCATCGCGTACCCGCGACATTTCCACCGTCACGATGCCGGTCGGCACCGCAATGATGCCGTAGCCCATGATCATCACCAGGCTGGCCAGCAGACGGCCGGGGACGCTGGCCGGCGCGATGTCGCCGTAGCCGACGGTGGTGAGCGTCACGATGGCCCAGTAGATGCTGGTCGGGATGCTGGTGAAGCCACGCTCGGGGCCCTCGATCAGGTACATCAGGGCCCCGAAGATGATCACCAGCGTCAGAACCGTATACAGGAACACGCCGATCTTCGGCAGGCTGGCACGCAGCGCCTGACGCAGGACCATGGCCTCGCGCAGGTAGCGGCTGAGCTTGAGCACGCGGAACACGCGCAGCATGCGCAGCGCCCGCACCACCAGCAGGGTCTGGCTGCCCGCAATGAACAGGCTCAGATACGTCGGCACGATGGCCAGCAGGTCGACCACGCCGAAAAAGCTGCGCGCGTAGCGCAACGGCCGCGGCGCACTCAGCAGACGCAGCGCGTACTCGACCGTGAACAGCGCCGTGAACACCCACTCGGCACCGTACAGCCAGCCGCCGAAGGCGTTGTGAACGACCGCCACGCTGTCGAGCAGCACCAATGCAATGCTCAGCAAAATGGACCACAGCAGCACCACATCGAACAGCTTGCCGGCCGGCGTGTCGGCCTCGAAGATCACCTGGTACACCTGCGCCCGCCATCCGGCTTCGGCGGCCATCACCTCACCTCCCGATCGATCAGCCGCGCCGCCAGCCAGCCGCGCA
>DQBD01000276.1:2906-3313 GCA_003526065.1 Gammaproteobacteria bacterium
GCAGGCGGCCCGCAGCCAGCAGCGCCGCCCGATAGGTGCCGGGCAGCAGCCCGCAGCGCACCGGCGGTGTGTACCACACCCCGTCGCGCAGGAAAGCCAGGTTGGCGACCGTGGTCTCGGTGAGCTCACCGCGGCGGTTCCACAGCACCACGTCGTCCACGTCCGGCCGCTGGGCACGCGCCCGATCGTAAACCGCGCGGCGGGTGGTCTTGTGATAGAGCAGACTGTCGCGGCTGTCTACCGGGTGCCTCGCCAGGGCCAGCGTCCACGCGCGCGGCCCGGGCCACGGAAGCGGCGTGGCGGTCACGTCAACGTTGCCATTCGCCTGCGCCACCAACCGCACGCGCTGCACCGCCGGCGCAAACCCGGATGCCGCCCGCGCCAATGCAGCACCTGCGCCGGCTCTA
>DQBD01000114.1 GCA_003526065.1 Gammaproteobacteria bacterium
GAAAAGGATGCTTCCTTCTTCCAGGCCGGCCACCAGCCGGGCCGCGGCGCCATACGGGCGGCCGGCACCGGTCAGCTGCCAGCGCTCGCCCCCGATGCGGGCGAACGGGCCATGTCCGGCGCCCGCCGCGCGCGGATAGAGCAGATCGAAACCACAGAACCCGCCGCCGCCCGCGTCGGGCGCCGCGGCGCCTGCCCACTCGAACTGGGTCGGCCGGTAGTCGAGTGGCCGGACGCCGTTCAGCTGGATGGAGTGCCAGCGCGTGGGCACGCACCCGCGGCGCGCCGGGCGCGGCAGCGGCACGAAGCGCGAGCCCATGGTCCACGGTGCGTGCTGAGGCTTGATGTGCGCCGCCTGCCAGGCCGCGGGATCCAGGCCACCGCTGTCGGCCGGCGCCACGTAGGGCGCCAGCAGCCGTTCCTTGGCCAGGCGTTTGACCGACTCGAAGTCGAAGGGCGCGGCGACGGTAGGCGCCGCCACCACCAGCGCCAGCGCTGCCAGGGGTCGGTAGCACCTCAGCATGTCGGCGCGGCGATGTACTGATACAGCCAGGTCTCGGTCAGGGTCCGGTCGTCGAGGCGCACGTAGCAGCGCAGCTCCACCGGGTCGTCGGCCCCCGCGTCGTCCACGTACAGGTCGAAGGCGGCGCGCCAGCGGTCGGTGCCGACCACCTTCAGCACATAGGCGTTGTCGATGCGCCCGCGCGAGGTGCTGACCACCGGCTCGAGGTCGTAGCGTTGCTCGAGGTCGGCCAGCGGGCCACCGGCAAAGTCGATGACGAACTTGATGCCGGCCGGCAGTGCGGCCGCCTGCGAGGCGGCCAGCCCCGGGATGCCGTGGCGCCCTTTCCAGGTGTGGCGCACACGCGCTACGGCGGGCATGACCGGCTCGTCATTGCCCCAGTACAAACGGTAGTCGAAGGTCCAGGCAGACCCGGCGCGCACCGGCTCGCGTGGTGTCCAGTAGGCGACGATGTTGTCGTGGATTTCGTCGTCGGTGGGAATCTCCACCAGCTGCACGGCGCCCTCCCCCCACGCGCCGAGCGGCTCCACCCATACCGTGGGTCGACGGTCGTAGAAGGCGCCGTCGTCCTGGTAGTGCTCGAAGTTGCGGTCGCGCTGCGACAGACCGAAGCCGCGCGGGTTGACGTCGACGAAGGACGAGGTCTTGACCATCGGCGGCGCCTCCAGCACCCGCCACAGGCGCTCGCCGGCACCGGTCCACACCGCCAGTCCGTCCGAGTCGTGGATCTCGGGTCGCCAGTCGACCGCCCGCTGGCGGTTGTTTTCCGCGTACCAGAACATGCTGGTCAGCGGCGCCACGCCCAGGCGCTCGATGTCGCGCCGGATGAACAGCTCGGCATGCACCTCGGTCACCACCGGGTCGGCCCGCCGGCAGTCGAAGCGGTACACGCCGCTCAGGCTCGGCCCGTCCAGCAGCGCGTACACGGTGATGCGCTCGTCGTCCGGCTGCTCCAGGTAGAACGCCGTGAAGTCGGGAAACTCCTCCGGCTGCGGCAGGGCCGTGTTGACGGCGATGCCCCGCGCCGACAGGCCGTACTGCCCCTGCGGACCGCTGCTGCGGAAATAGGACGCGCCCTGGAATGCCAGCCAGTCGGTGTCGGCCGGCGCCGGGTCCATGACACGAAAGCCGGCAAAACCGCCATGGTGGGCCAGCTTTCGGGCCAGGCCGGGTGTGCCGTACGCGAACAGGTCGGTCGAGAACGGCACCTCGCGCGCCGTGCCGTCGTCCACCAGGTACACGCGCACCGGCTTTTGCGCAAACCGGTGCGGATGGAACAGCTGCACGCCGAGCGAACCGGGCGCGTCTGCCCACAGCGTGTGTTCGGGCCGGAAACGGATCGTCTGGATGGTGTCGAAATCGATGCCGTGCAGCAGGTCTGCGTTGGCGATTGCCGGCGGCGCATAGGGCCGCCCGGCCAGGGCACGGGCCTGTTCGCGCAGGCGATCGAAACTGAAGCGGCGCCGGGGGCCCAGACGGCCTGCACCGAGCGCGGTTAACGGCAACAGCCCCGACACGGCCAGCATGCCGCCGGCGGCGAAGAGCCTGAGTACATCACGGCGTGTCGTGCGCGGCGGCATACGGCAGACGATCCCTCGCAGATGGTTGAACAAACGCCTCGCATCAGACCGCCCGACACCGGAGTCGGTTCGCCGGGGCCAAAGCGCGGCGAAGTGTACTTGGCAGGGGCTGCCGTCATGCCTGTCGACATGCATATCCATATGCAAAAAGTTAGCCACCGGAAGCGGTCTGGAGGCGGGTTACCCCCTGCTAGAATTCCGGCGCCATCTAGCGTTCGTCGACATTTCATAATCATGAAGCGCCACATCCCCCTCGAGAGCCTGAAATTCGCCACCCGCTGCGTGCATGGGGGTGTCTACAAGGACCCGCTGTACAACTCGGTGGTGACGCCGCTGTATCCGTCGTCGACGTTCTACTTCGAGGGACCGCGCCAGACCTCGGGCTACGACTACACGCGCACCAAGAACCCCACCCGCGACGCGCTGGAAGAGAACCTCGCCAGCCTGGAAGGCGGCGCCGGCGCCACGGCCGTCGCCACCGGCATGGCCGCCATCACCACGGCGCTGCACCTGCTGCCGCCCGGGGCACACGTGATCGCCGGCAACGACATCTACGGCGGCACCTATCGCTTGTTCGCCAACGTGCTGCCGGCGCGTGGGCTGCGTTTCTCGCTGGTGGACATGGGCGACCTGAACGCCGTGGCCGCGGCCTTCGAGCCGGACACGGCGCTGGTGTGGATCGAGACGCCCAGCAATCCGCTGCTGCGCCTGACCGACATCGCGGCCGTGAGTGCACTGGCGCGGGAGCACGGAGCGCTGATCTGCGCCGACAACACGTTTCTGAGCCCCTACCTGCAGCGCCCGCTGGCGCTCGGCGCGGACCTGGTGGTGCACTCCACCACCAAGTACCTGAACGGCCACAGTGACGTGGTCGGCGGCGCCATCGTCGCCGGCACGCCCGAGCTGGCCGAAAAGGTCGCCGCCACCGCCAACGCGCTTGGCACCACCAGTTCGCCCTACGATGCCTGGCTGGTGCTGCGCGGTGTGAAGACGCTGCCGCTGCGCATGCAGGCCCACGAGCGCAACGCCCAGGCGCTGGCGCAGTTCCTGCTGGAGCACCCCAAGGTGTCGCGCGTGCACTACCCCGGCCTGCCGGACCACCCGGGCCACGCCCTGGCCAGGCGTCAGCAGGACGGTTTCGGCGCCATGCTCAGCTTCGACCTCGAAGGCGGCGAGGCGGCCGTGTTCCGGCTGGTCGAGCGACTCAAGCTGTACGCCTTCGCCGAATCGCTCGGCGGCGTGGAAAGCCTGATCGAGCACCCGGCCAGCATGAGCCACGCCGCCATGACGCCGCAGGCCCAGGCCCAGGCCGGCATCGGACCGGGTCTGGTGCGGGTGTCGGTGGGCATCGAGGATGCGGACGACCTGATCGCCGACCTGGCCGCGGGGCTCGCCAACGCCTAGGGCCCCCCGGCGCCCGCCCGTGAACTGCGCGGGCGCGTCCGCCTAGCGGTCGGCTGCCCTGGCCGGGGACTTGTCCAGCAGGTCGCGCAGTTCGTAGAGCAGATCCAGCGCCGCGCGTGGCGCCAGGCCATCGGGGTCGATCAGCGCCAGCCGGTCGAGCACCGCCTGGTCCGGGTGCGCCTCGAACAGGCCCAGTTGCTGTTGCCGCGGTGCCGGCTCGGCGGCCGGCAGGCCCTCCCCGAGCTGCGTCAGGCGTGTGCTGGCCAGCTCCAGCACTTCCGGCGGCACCCCGGCCAGCGCGGCCACCTGCAGGCCGTAGCTGCGCCGGGCCGGTCCGGGCTGCACCCGATGCAGAAACACGATGCCGCCGGCGTGTTCGGCGGCGTCGAGGTGCACGTTGCGAACGCCATCGAGCTCCTGCGCCAGCGCGGTCAGCTCGAAATAGTGCGTCGCGAACAGCGTGAAGGCCCGCACCCGCTGCGCCAGATGCACCAGGCAGGCCCAGGCCAGCGCCAGGCCGTCGTAGGTACTGGTGCCCCGGCCGACCTCGTCCAGCAACACCAGGCTGTGGGCGGTGGCGTTGTGCAGGATATTGGCGGTCTCGGTCATTTCCACCATGAAGGTGGAGCGTCCGCCGGCCACGTCGTCGGCAGCGCCGATGCGGGTGAAGATGCGGTCGACCGGCCCCAGGCGCGCGCTGCGTGCCGGCACGTAGCTGCCGGCGTGCGCCAGCAGCACGATCAGCGCCACCTGGCGCATGTAGGTGGACTTGCCGCCCATGTTCGGGCCGGTGA
>DQBD01000031.1:0-2071 GCA_003526065.1 Gammaproteobacteria bacterium
GGTTTGGGGGATTTTCATTTTCGTTCTCCTCTCCCGGCTCCGTGCCGGGGTGATGGGTTTACTCAGGCTTGCCTGGAGCGGCGACCCGCGCGCCGGCCTGCGCCAGGGCCTCGTGAGTGGGCAGATCCGGATGCAGCCAAAAGCGCTGCACGACCTCAGCGACCGCCACTTGAGCGCCCGCCGACATGGCGCGCAGTCGCTGGGCTAGGGCCTCGGCATCGATGCCCCACTTTTTCCCCAGCCCATCCAGGCGGTCGGCGTCGGATATCTCCGCCCAGGCCATCCGCACTCCCAGGCCGTCTCCGGCATCCATCCAGTAGCCGTTCAGTGCATCGCATATCGCGCACCACTGCGCCTGCGACAGCGCCGGGCAATCTCGGCGCACGACGTCGAGATAGCGCTCGGCTGCGGTGTTGATGCGGCCAGAGCGGTTTTCCTCGTGGCCGGCGAGGAGCTCCTTGACCGGTGGTCCAGCGTAGATGCTCATTTTCATGGGTATATCTCCGGTAATGCCCGCCGGCGGGCTGGTTGGTGTGTCATCGTTCATAGCCGATGAGGCGCGGATTGTGAGGGCCGGCATCGACCGTTATTCGGTATCCGCTGTGCTCGCTCATGAAGGCGTCAAGGCGTCTCACCCCGGCCGCTGACACTCCAATGAGCGTCGTTTCGCTCCATATATGCTGCCGGTGGCCTTCGGCGGATACCTTGATTTCATGGACCTCGATATCGTCGAGGCCGTTCTGGCGGGTCGCGGTGATGGTGAATATGCTCCCCATGGGGGATCTCCTGTGGCAGTGCCCGCCGACAGGGTGCCGGCGGGCGGGTTGTGAAGGGCTTATCTTTCGCCCCAACAATCCTCAAGCAATCGCTGTTCTTCGGCGCTCAGCTCCCGTTCACACCCTTCGCCGTCGATTGCTACGATCCGGCGGTCGCTGTAGCCGCCCTGACTGGCGCATCCGTCCATATCCCGCTGCAAGCAGCGATCCGCACCACTGAGCGTGCGGTGATGGTGTCCGCAGTCACCTCGCACTGATCCTGATGTCGTGTAGTAGGTGGTCATATCGTTCTCCTGTGGAAAGCCCGCCGGCCCCGTCGGCGGGCTTTGGGGTGGTGGGTCAGGCGGCGGCCACCGTGCTGGCGATTTCGCGCACGGGGCGCACGCGGCTGGCGCAGAGCTTGGTGCCGTGTTGGCCCGAATGCTCGTAGTGCCGCCCGCTGGCTTCGACCTCCACGACCGCCAGGCGATCGTGTGCGCGGTGCTGGGCGAACACCTCGCCCGCGGCGGCCGCGGCCAGGCACTCGTCAAGGCTGGCGTAGTAGTAATAGCCGCCCGTGTGGTCATCGGAGGCCGCCTCGACGCGAGCCTTGCCAAGTTCCCACGTGGAGCCATCCCAGGCAGAGGCGTACACGCCAGCGGCCTCGGTGCGTACCAGCAATTTGTACCCCGTGCGCACCGCCGACGCCGCAACGCGCAGCGGGGCTTTGCCCAGACACACCGCGATGGCCGCGCCCAGCGTATCGCCGGCGGCCTTGGCGGCCTTGGCGGCCACCGCCTTGTTGGCCGGCAGGACGCGGACGCCCGCGCCGTGGCGGGCTACAACGTAGTAGGTTTTCGAGGTGGTGCGCACCCCATACCGGGAGCCCTCCACCTCACGCACGCAGATCAGCGCGCGGTGGCCGGTAGGCGTCACGTCGTAGACCTCGTGGTGCCGCGCGGAGCCGATGCGCTTGCCGCGCTCGCGGCCGCTGCGCCCCCACTCCATATCATCATAAGGGGCCGGGAGCTTGCCGCGCGCCGCGGCCGCCGCCGCGAGCTGCAACGCGGCGTCGATGAGCGCCTGTGCGGCCTGGTCGCGGCCGTGCTGATAGTCGATCCGGACCCAGGCGGCGGACAGCTCGCCATAGGAGGTGCGGGTGATCTGTGGGGTGGTGTTGCTCATTTTGTTTCTCCTTGTCTCTCCCGGCCCCGCCAATCGGGGCCGTGGATGGTGGCCTAGTGCCACGGTCACAGTAGAACACAACAAGACATCAAAGACAACAGCCATAAATGGTTTGATGCGACCCGTTTGCC
>DQBD01000031.1:2377-2538 GCA_003526065.1 Gammaproteobacteria bacterium
GAGTTGGGTCACGACACAGGAAAGCGAATCCGCGCTGTGCGTCCCATCCCATGCCTATGCCGAGCAAATAGGGGCGCGCTGCATTGAGCGCGATCACGCGGGGTGGATTGCCCGCCCAGCACTGAGCCTGGCTAGGCGCTCCAGCTCTGCCAGCAGGGTGC
>DQBD01000002.1 GCA_003526065.1 Gammaproteobacteria bacterium
CATCCGCGACAACCTGGACCTGTCACCGGGCGGTTACCGGCTGACGCTGATGGGCGTGACCGCCGGCGAGGGCGAACTGCTGCCGGACCGCGACCTGGCCATCAATCCCGGTCACGTGACCACGCCGTTGCCCGGCGTTGCCACCAAGGACCCGAGTTTCGGCCTGGACGCGCTGTGGATCGAGCGGGGGCTGCGCGAGCAGGCGCAGATGGCCGGCTATACGGTGGTCGATCCGGCCACCGTGGTGGCCACGCACCTGTCGCAGGTGCTCACGCGCTGCGCCCACGAGCTGCTGGGTCACGAGGAAGTGCAGCAGCTGCTCGATCGTCTCGCCGCCCAGGCGCCGAAGCTGGTGGAGAACCTCACCCCCAAGGTGCTGCCGCTGGGCACGGTGCTGCGCGTGCTGCGCAACCTGCTGCAGGAAGGGGTGCCGATCCGCGACCTGCGCAGCATTGCCGAATCTTTGGCGGAGCACGGGGGGCGAAGTCAAGATTCTGACGTTTTGACGGCGCTGGTTCGTGTGGCGATCGGTCGCAGCATCGTTCAGGAAGTGTTCGGAACGGCGCCAGAGCTAGCGTTGATGACGCTTGAGCCCGATCTGGAACGCATTTTGCTGAAAGCCGTGCAAGGCGGCGATGGCGCGCTGGGGCTCGAGCCGGGATTGGCCGAGCGTCTACGCGAATTGCTGGTGGAGGCGGCGCAACGCCAGGAGCTGCTCGGGCAGCCGGCGGTGCTGGTGGCGCCCAACGCCTTGCGGTTGTGGCTGGCGCGCTTCGTCCGGCACCTGGCAGTGGATCTGAAGGTGCTGGCCTACGAGGAGCTGCCGGAGAACCGCCAGGTGCGGGTGGTGGCGAACATCGGTGGGCGCTGATGCGGCGTTCATGACACGGAGAAACGAGCATGCAGATCAAGTGCTACAGCGCGCCCGACATGCGCCGGGCCTTGCATCAGGTGCGCAGCGTACACGGCCCGCAGGCCATCATCCTGTCCAGCCGCCGCGTGGCGGATGGCGTGGAGGTGATCGCGGCCGACGAGTACGACGCGGCCTTGCTCGACCGCCTGGCAGCGGCCGAGGGCGGCGATGTGTCGCCGCTGACCGCCGGCAAGATATCGCCGGCGGTGGCGGGAAGCATGGAACCGTCCGGCTGGAACGCCGACCCCGCCATCGCCCAGCTGCGCCAGGAACTCACCACCTTGCGCGGTTTGCTGGAGGCGGAGCTGCGTCACTCGGCGCAGGCCCGGCGCAGCCCCTTGCAGGCCCGTCTGGCGCAGTACCTGGAGCAACTGGGTCTGGATGGCGGGCTGATCACCGACCTCATCGGTGCGGTGCGTGAGCAGCAGGACCTCGGCGTCGCCTGGCGCGAGGCGCTGGGCACGCATCTGGCGGCGCGCATCCCGATTGCCGACACCGACATGCTCGCCGACGGCGGCGTGGTCGCGCTGATCGGCCCGACCGGTGTCGGCAAGACCACCACCATTGCCAAGCTGGCGGCGCGTTTCGTGCGCGAGCACGGGGCCCGTCATCTGGGGCTGTTGACCACCGACAACTACCGTATCGGCGCTCACGAGCAACTGCAGAATTACGGTCGCATGCTCGGCGTGCCGGTGCAGATGGTCGAATCCGCGGACGATCTGCGCATGGCGCTGGCGGCGCTGTCGCACAAGCGCCTGGTGCTGGTCGACACCGCCGGCATGAGCCAGCGCGACCTGCTGCTCGGGGAGGCGCTGGGCAGCCTGCAGGGCGTCGCCCTGCGCAGTTACCTCACGCTCGCCAGCAATGCCCATCCGTTCATGCTGGACGAGACCATCGCCACCTTCGGGGCGCTGCCACTGGCCGGCTGCGTGCTGACCAAGCTGGACGAGTGCCCGGCGCTGGGGGCGGCGCTGTCGTCGGTCATCCGTCACCGCTTGCCGGTGGCCTGCATCACCGACGGCCAGCGGGTGCCGGAAGACCTGCGCGTGGCGCGCGCTCGCGATCTGGTCAGCCGCGCGGCACAGCAGGTGTGCGCCCGTGCTCCGCATGGCGCGGCGCGTGTGGCGACCGCCCCGCTGGCCACGGCCGACACGGTGGCGGCTCATGCTTGAGGCCAGCTTCGATCAGGCGCAGGGCCTGCGCGGGCTGCGCGATGCCAACCCGGTGCGGGTGATCGCCATCACCGGCGGCAAGGGTGGCGTCGGCAAGACCAATGTGGCGGTCAATCTGGGCGTGGCGCTGGCCCAGCGCGGTCAGCGCACGATGCTGCTGGACGCCGACCTGGGCCTGGCCAACGTCGACGTGCTGCTCGGTCTGCAGCCGCGCCGGACGCTGGCGCAGGTGATGGCCGGGGAGTGCGACCTGAAGGACGTGATCGTCGAGGGGCCGGGCGGGCTGCGGGTGGTGCCGGCGGCATCCGGGGTGGTCGGCATGGCCAATCTGCCGCCCAGCGCGCTGGGCGGCCTGATCAACGCGTTCGGGAATCTGTCCGGCGACCTCGATGTGTTGCTGGTCGACACGGCGGCCGGTGTGTCGGAAGGGGTGATGAGCTTCGCCCGCGCCGCCCAGGAACTCCTGGTGGTGGTGTGCGATGAGCCGGCCTCGCTGGCCGATGCCTACGCGCTGATCAAGTTGCTCAGCCGCCAGCACGGGGTCAGCCGCTTTCGTGTCCTCGCCAACATGGTCCGGCGCAGCCGCGACGGCCGCGAGCTGTTCGCCAAGTTGTTGACGGTGTGTGACCAGTATCTGGACGTGGTGCTCGAGTTTGCGGGCGTGGTGCCGTTCGACGAGTACCTGCGCAAGTCGGTGCAGCGCTGCCGGCCGGTTGTGGATGCCTTTCCCCGCAGCCCGGCGGCCTTCGCGCTGCGTCAACTGGCCGAGCAGGTTGAGCGCTGGCCGCGCGCCTACGGCGCCAGCGGACGCCTGGAGTTCTTTTTTGAGCGGATGTTGCAGGCGGTTCCCGCCGCAGCTGGAGGTGCAGCATGAATGCAGTTCTCGCATACAGTCAGACGGCCAGGCCGCAGGTGTCGGCGCCGGACGTGGAGGCGCTGGTCCTGGCCCACGCGCCGCTGGTCAAGCGCATCGCCTATCACCTGCTGGCGCGGCTGCCGGCCAGCGTGCAGGTGGACGACCTGATCCAGGCCGGCATGATCGGTCTGATGGAGGCGGCCCGCCGGTACGACGACGGCCAGGGTGCCAGCTTCGAGACCTACGCCGGCATCCGCATCCGCGGCACCATCCTCGACGAGCTGCGCCGCGGTGGCTGGCTGCCGCGCACGGCCCTGCGCAAGCTGCGACAGATCACCGAGGCGACGCGTGCCGCCGAGCGCGAGGCCGGCGGCGAAGCGTCGGCCGAAGCCATCGCCCGCCAGCTCGGCATGAGCCTCGACGAGTACTACACGCTGGCGCGCGAGGCGTCCGAGTTCGGCGTGGTGCGTTTCTCGGATCTGGGTAGCGAGGACGACGAGCCGTGGGAAAACGGCATTGCCGACCGGGGCCCCGGTCCGCAGGCCCAGGTGGAGGACGACAACCTGCGCGCGCGCATCGCCGACGCGGTCGAGTTGCTGCCCGAGCGCGAGAAGCTGGTGATGTCGCTCTACTACGAGCAGGAACTGAACCTGCGCGAGATCGGCGAGGTGCTGGGGGTGAGCGAGTCGCGGGTGTGCCAGATTCACGGCCAGGCGCTGCTGCGTCTGCGCACGCGCCTGGGTGGCCGGGACTGACCTGACGCGGAATCACGGACATGGATATCCTCAGTTTCGCGGGCATCATCGTGGCGTTTATCGCCATTCTCGGTGGCAACGCCCTGGAGGGCGGCCACCTCGACTCGCTGGTGCAGCCGACGGCGTTTCTGATCGTCGGCGGCGGCACCATCGCGGCGGTGATGGTGCAAACCCCGCTGTCCACGTTCGTCAAGTCCATGAAGATGGCGGCCTGGGTCTTCATCCCGCCGAAACTGGATTTCAAGGCCAACATCGAACGCATCGTCGAATGGGGCAACCTGGCGCGCCGCGAGGGCCTGCTGGGTCTTGAGGAGATATCCGAAGCGGAGACCGACCCGTTCGTGAAGAAAGGCCTGCAGCTGCTGGTCGACGGCAGCGAGCCGGACACCATTCGTGGCGTGCTGGAGGTCGAGCTGTCGGCCGCGGAGCATCAGGAAAACGCCGCTGCCAAGGTGTACGACGGCTTCGGCGGTTACTCGCCGACCATCGGCATCATCGGCGCGGTCATGGGGCTCATCCACGTGATGGAGAACCTGTCGGACCCGAGCAAGCTCGGCCCCGGCATCGCCGTGGCCTTCGTGGCCACCATTTACGGCGTGGCGCTGGCCAACCTGTTCTTTCTGCCGATGGCCAACAAGATCAAGGGCGTGGTGCACCACCGCAGCCAGTTCAAGGAACTGACCATCGAGGGCCTGGCGGCCATCGCCGCCGGCGAGAATCCGCGCAACATCGAAATGAAGCTCCAGGGCTACCTGCACTGAGTGGATCGACGTGGCCCGCAAGAAGAAACACGAGGAGCACGAGAACCACGAGCGCTGGCTGGTCTCGTATGCGGACTTCATCACGCTGCTGTTCGCGTTCTTCGTGGTGATGTACGCGGTGTCGTCGGTCAACGAGGGCAAGTACCGGGTGCTGTCCGACTCGCTGCTGGCGGCCTTTCGCTCGCCGACCAAGGCGATCATGCCGATCCAGGTCGGCAACATCGTCAAGAGTCCGTCCGGCGCCGCGGTGGAACTGCCGCCGATGGCCCAGAACCGCACCATCGAGCCGACCCGCCGCACACCGCGCAGCGGTGAGCACGCGCAGGCGCAGGCGTCCGGCCACGGCGAGGCGGAGGCCGCGCAGGCCACCCTGCACCAGGTGGCCAACGATCTGGCGCGGGCCTTCGAGGCACTGATCGCCGAAGACCTGGTCAGCATCCGCGAAGGCCGGCTGTGGCTGGAGGTGGAGATCCGCTCGGCGGTGCTGTTCGATTCCGGCAGCGCGCAGATCAGGGACGGGGCACTGGGGGTGGTGGACCAGGTGGTCGACATCCTGGCTGGCGTCCCCAACTCGGTACGGGTCGAGGGTTACACCGACGATGTGCCGATCAGCAACGGCCAGTACCGGTCCAACTGGGATCTGTCCGCCGCCCGCGCCGGCAGCATGGTGCACCGGCTGCTCGAGCAGGGTATCGATCCGTTGCGCCTGTCGCTGGCGGGATATGGCGAGTACCGGCCGATCGCCGACAACGCGACCGAGGACGGGCGCAGCCGCAATCGGCGCGTGGTGCTGGTGGTGCTGGCGACGCCGAGCATCGATGCCGAGCGCGAACTGGCCACGACCCTGGCGCCGTCGGAAGCCGACCCGGAAAGCGGTTTCTTGCTGCCGCCGGGGCTGCCTTCGACGGGGGAGCTGCTGGCGCTCGAACTGGCTGACGACAGGTCGGTGACACTGGGTGGCATGGACCTGCCGGTGGAGCACACGGCCGTCCCGGCCGTCGCG
>DQBD01000151.1:0-159 GCA_003526065.1 Gammaproteobacteria bacterium
ACGAAGGTTCACATCGAGGTGCAGCGCTACTCGCGCGAGGGGCGGGAGGTCGTGCTCATCGGCCACGCCGGCCACCCGGAGGTCGAAGGCACGATGGGGCAGTTCGATCCGGCGCAAGGCGGGGCGATCTATCTGGTCGAAACACCGGACGACGTTGCC
>DQBD01000151.1:443-9036 GCA_003526065.1 Gammaproteobacteria bacterium
CTGTCGATGGACGACACCGCACGCGTGATCGACGCCTTGCGTGCCAGATTCTCGGAGATCCACGGGCCGCGCAAGGACGACATCTGCTATGCCACGCAGAACCGCCAGGATGCGGTGAAGGATCTCGCCGGCCGCTGCGACGTCGTGCTCGTGGTCGGCTCGCGCAACAGCTCCAATTCCAACCGCCTGCGCGAGCTCGCCGAACAGCGCGGCGTGGCCGCCTACCTGATCGACGGCGCACAGGACATTCGTGAGGAATGGCTGAAGGGGAGGGCCAGGGTAGGGGTGACGGCCGGCGCGTCGGCGCCGGAAGTGCTGGTGAGGGACGTGATCAATCGACTCGAGGCGCTCGGTGGCACTGCTGCGACCGAGCTGGCCGGACGCGCAGAGAACGTGGTGTTCTCGCTGCCGCCGGCATTGCGTAAGGCGATGCGCCGGGCCGAAGGGGCGTGACCCACCCGCGCAAGTCCTTTTATAGGAGCGCACCTGGGCGCGACCAGCTCGCCTGTCGGTTCGCGCAGCGGCCGCGCCCAGGCGCGCTCCTGCAAGTGTGGTAGTGAAGCCGGTGTCGTGGCCATCACGCCTGAGCATCTGCTCTGCGAGCGACTTCGCTCCGTGCGCATCAGAAAATGCAGATCGCGCCTGAGAGGCACTACGCACTGCGTTGCGCATTAGCCAATCGGCTAACCCCACCTAATACTTCCGGCTAAGTTACATCCCGGCGCTGCCATTCTATCTTGCCGTCGAGTGCGACACGCGACGGCCGGAAGGGGGGCGGACGATGGCGTACCGGAGAACAGGCGGCTTCACGCTGCTCGAGTTGTTGATCACTCTGGCCGTAGCGGCAGTGATCACCGCGTTAGCGGTGCCATCCTTCAAGGCGATCACGGCACGCAATCGGCTCGCCATGTCGTCGAACCAGCTGCTCGGCGGCATGCGGGCAGCGCGCATGCTGGCGGTGACACGCAATACGGCCGTCAGCATCTGCGCCGGAAACGCGGACGAGGGTTGTCACGCCGACTGGTTACAAGGGGAGTGGATCGTGTTCATTGACCGGCCTCCCCTTGGTGTGTTCGATGCAGATGACGAACTCCACCTTGCCGATTCGATGGACATGCCCGACGGCTTGTTTCTAGCTGGCAACGGGCCTTTCAACCGTGCAATCGTCTTCAGACCGTCGGGCTTGGCGAGATGGCCTAGCGGCGCCTTTGCTGCCGGTCGACTGCGCGTATGCGTGAACGAGAGCATCTCTCCCAATGCGACCGAACTGGTGCTGATCGGCAGCGGGCGCGCGGTGTCGCAAGCATGCGATCTGGGCGGCGTCTGTCCTGCGCTTTCCGCATCAGGTGCAAATTGCCTCTAGGGGCGCAAGGACTCCTTAACGGGTCGGCCGCATCCGCGCGTTCGCCGATGCAACGTCCCGCGCTGTTGCATCCCGACAATCCGGCCGGTCGTTGTTGTTCTAGTCAGGAGGCCGTCGGCTACCAGCAATCATCCACCGTGCCTGTGGCACCGCCGGCGATGCCACGCACGCCTGTGTGTGTCAGGGTCAGCGTCTTGCATGTGGTATCGCGGGTGGCTTGTACGCCCTTGGGTGCGGCCTGGAGCGAGAAGGTGTTGGCGGCGACCGCAGATAAGGAATAGTCGTAGTGTTGGCCGGTGTCATTCGCCGAGGCACAGTCTAACGCCGGTAGCGCAATTGCGGTGCCCGCGAGATCCTGGTCATAACGCAGGTTTGTCGTATAGAACCGCTCCATGTGTGTTGCGTAGTTCGTCAGGCAGGCTCGCGCAGCGGCGCGGTTGGAGCGCGTGATCGAGTCCATGTACGACGGATACGCGATCGCCGCGAGAATGCCGACGATCGTGATCACGATCACGATCTCCACCAATGTCATGCCACCACTCGCGCGACGATTGACTCGGGCCAGGGTGTCCATGGCCTCTACTCGTCCACCAGCTCGCGCCAGCCCGTACGCCTGGGGACGCCGCCGGCGCCAGCTGTGGCGATGCTGCTCGTCGTCGCGTTGTCGAAGCTCGTCAGCATAACGTTACCCACGAAAATCGGATTGTTCGGGATTGAGGTGAAACCGATACCGGTGACGATTTCCCCCTGCACCTCATCGTCATCGTCGAAATCGCCGTCGCCGTTGAGGTCGAAGAACGTGCTGCTGGGACGGCCGCCAGTAAACGGGTCTATCGCCATGATCCAGCCGTCGCCGGACGGATTGCAGGGGTCGCTTCCTTGCCCGGGAATGCGCGTGGTGCCGAGCAGCATGCGACCCTGGAACTGGTTGGGGGTGACGATTCGTTCCCCACGCAGCGTCTGATAGCTCAGATTCATGAACCAGCCGGACTTGCCGGCCATGTCGCCGTCCACGGCCTCTTCGGTCACGCGTGCGCCCAGTGAGCTGGACGTGGCGGCGACCTCGTCTTCGATGCTGCGCTGTGTCAGCGGCGGGTCGGCACTCGCAGTCGCCGTCGACACTGCGCCGTCGCCCTGCACGATGAGGCCATACCAGGTTTGCAGAGCCGTGCTGCTGAGATCGCCCTGCGTCAGATAGCGTCCAGTGCCGAAGAACACCCAGACCTTGCCCGTGTCTGGATCCTTGCCCGCAAGCATGCCGCCGGTGATGGGCTGCGCGCTGCCGCTCGCCTGAGCGGTGAAGCGATGTGTGCAGGTTCCTGCTGTGAGGTTGCAGTCCCACAGCTTTCCGTTCAGGTCACCGGCATAGGCGATCGTACCGACCGTTGTGCCCACGTCAGCGTCCGCGATCCACACCACCGGCTGTGCGAGGCCGTTGTTGTCCTCGGTATCGGTTTGCAGCACGCTCAGCGCACCGCTGGCGAGGTCGAACTTCAGCAGCGCCGCCGAGTTCTCGTCGCTGTTGTAGCCGTTGCCCATGACGACTGACCAGGTGCCACTGGAGCCATCCGAAGTGCGCGCGATCACCGGCTTGCCGATGATCTGCCCGATCCATTCGTCATTGGCCAAGCCATCACCCGCGGAACGTTCCCAGAGCAAGGTTGGCGCACTCGGGTTGGTCACATCCAGCGCGTAGACCGCTCGCGACGGGCCACGGCCGGTCGTGCCCACTAGCACCGTTCTCCATGCGCCGCTGACATAAGCATCGGCGACGGTCAACTCGCCATCGTTGTAGAACTTGTGTTGGGCCGCGCCACTTCCATAAATCGGATTCGCGAGGTCGCGGATACCACTCTTGATCACTGCGCCCGGCAGATAGGCAAAGGTTTCCGCACCAGTTTCGGCGTTGAAGGCATGCACCATACCGTCGTTGGCGGCGACCCAGATGCGTGACTCGCGGTTGGCGTTGTTGCTGGCGAAAGTCGAGTAACCGCTCGGCACGTTCTTACCGGCGTACAGATTGGAGTTTGGTGCGCCGACGAAAACCGGCTGGGAGTTGACGATGTCCCCGAGCAAGCGGCGATTGCCGTTCAGGGCGGAGCGACTGCGCAGCGTTCCGCTTGCGGTGCCCTGTTCCAGTGCACTGTCTCCACGTAGCCAGTCGATGATGTTCTGTGACTGATGAACCGTGCTGCCGATGGTCAAGGTCAGGTCAGACTGTTGCTGCGCGGACAGGTCAGCTGCCGAATCGAAGGCCACCATCGTCACACCGGACCCGCAAGGATTGCAGGTCTTGATGTTCCGGCTGTCCCAGTTTTGCTGCAGGATCGGGTGCTCGGACGCCACCCAATCCGGTGTCGCACTGATGGCGCCGCTGCTCGTGTCCACCGGATAGGCAATCAGGTCACCGTTCCAGGCGCCGCTGTAGTACAGCGACTGATAGGTTGTCGTGCCGGTGTCCAGCCGGGTGCTGTTCGCGGCAAGACTCGCGCCGGTGCCGACGCGATCCTGGACACGGCGCAATGCGTCCTGCAAGCCTCTTTCGAAAGCCTTGGGATTTCCCGCGGAGTAGAAGCCGCCACGGCCGTTGATGCCGGCGTGCACCAGGTCGGAAATGTTGTTGGGGGAGCTTGCATCCGGTGTGGGCCAATCGAAATTGTTCGGCGCGCCGCCTGTGGCGGCCCACGACGCGATTTCTTCGGCCGTCCTGCCGGTCAGTCCCGGCAGGTTTGTATCCTGTCCAAACAGGCCGACCGTGAAGGTGGACATGTGTTGCCAGAACGCAGGGTCATCGCTGCTCGTGGGGACTTCATTGGCCGTATTGCGCAGATCGGTCAGCCAATAGTACATGGCGACATCGGCCAGCGTGTTGGAGGCGCTGCCCACAAACGGCTCCGGCTCGACCGGTGATCCGCAGGCGGACCCGGCAGACTTGTTCGGATACTCGAAGCACTGACCGTTCGGACCTTCGCGGCGAATGATGCTGCTTGGATCGTCCGCGTTTCCAATATTCGGATTGCTGCCGTTCCAGTAGCCGTCCGTCATGAGAATCGAGTACGACTGGCGGCAGGCAAGTTCCTGCGTATTGATCGCGCTGGTCTGCCAGGGTTGTGCCTCGGTTCGGTAGTATTCGCCCACCGCCTTCAGGGCTTGCCGCAACGGCGTGCCGCCGACCGCTTCGGCCGCGCTCAGCCAGCTCCACAAAGTCCCTCGGTTGGTGCTGAAGGGTTTGACACGTGCAATCGAGGGACTGCTGTTTGCAGAGCCCGTGGTCTTGTCGGCCGGCAGATTGTCGTCATTGTCGTTGCTGCTGCTGTATCCGCCATTGATCGAGCCAAACCCGAAACGCACCTCTTCGGCCGGATCGTTCAGATCCAGCGGTGCCAGCGCATTCATCAGGCCGGATTTGGCCATGTAGATGCGCTTGCGGTAGTAGGAGAACCAATTGGCGATGTTCTGGCCGACGGTGATGATATTGCCGGCGTCGTCGCGATGGCCGCTGTCGTCTGTGACGGTGCGGCATCGCGCTGCGTCGATGCCGTCGGTAGCGGAAGTGCCGGTCTGCAGGTTGGTGACCGGGTTGCCCGTGATTTCTGCGCACGTGCCGGGTAGCGGAGAGTTCTCACTGCCATCGTTGCCGGTGTTGCTCTCGACACCGACGTAATTGAGGGCATTGCCGACCTTGTACACAAACAGAGAGCGGTACTTTGTACCGCCTGCCTGCAGAAGGCGGCGGCAGTCCTCTCCATTGGGGCCGGAATTCAGGCTGAAGCTGTAGCCATCAGGACAGTTCGGCGGCTGTGGAATGCCACTGCTGCAGATGTCGTTGTTGTTCGAGTTGCTGCCGCCGCTAACATTGACGAGCTGCAGCCCCGATGAGTTCGGGTTGCCATTGGTCCCTGGAGCGCGGGTGTCGCCGCAGGGTTCCGGGCGAAAATCCTCTCGATCGCAGCGGTTGCTCCCGGAATTGTATCCGCCATAGCCCTGGCACTGTGGATACTCGGAAGTCTGGCCAGCACGACATCTGTCGTTCGATAGCGAAAGGCCAGGTGAGTTTGGAGTTCCCGGTGCCTGGGGACCGCGGATACTGCTGCAGGGGTCAGGGCGAACGTTGCTGATCTGGTCGCAACGGTCGTCGCTGTCGTTGTAGTCGCCGGTTCCGTAGCCCTGACAGCGCGGGGGCTCTGTGACAGGATTGGGTTCGGTGCATAGGCCGCTGGCGTTCGGACCGGTGGTGCCAGTGGGGCAGCCCAGGTGGTTCGCGTACTCGAACTGCGGTGCGGCATCCACTCTGAACGTGTGCGAGACACGAGGCGCCTTGTTGCAGATCGCCGTGGGTCCGTCTGCCCGTACGCTACTGCACGAGGACGTCGAACTGTACTCCGGGGGTTTGTAAGTGGCGATGTTGTGCCGATCGCTGTACGGAACGGTTGTGTCCGGGTCGAATCCGTCGTACCACGCAGACTCGAAGCTGGCGTTCGGGAAACGGTCCGTGCTCGGCGTAGCTGCTGCCGGCCGTGCGGCCGCAGCGTACGGCGGCGGGTAAACGGTATCGGGGTCGTAGTAAACGCCGTTGATCGCCGGATTGATCAGCTCGTCATCTCTTGCGGCGTCGTCGCCCGTCTCGCCGACGCCGGTCGGGCGATCGGGCATCACCATCCACTGCATCGAGCCGGAGTCGTCTAGCATCAGTACGATGTTGGGCTCAAGCGCGCTGCGCACGGTTAGCGGCGACTGGTCGATCGACACAGCCGCATGGCCGGTGGCGCAGCCGAACAGCACGCACACGGCGCCCGCTGTCGAGCGGGCGGCGGCGATCATCGGAAGCTTGCGAGTCATGTCCGTCTCCGGATTCAACGCTTGTAATAGGCCTGTAGCGTCACTGTCGAGCGGTCTACGGTCGTGGCGGGATCACCGCTGCGTGCCGTGATGCGGTAGTAGCGCGACTGGATCGTCGTGCCCTGGGCGTTGTACTGAAATGAATTGGCCGTCTGGTCGAAGCCGGTGTCGGTGTCCGGATCGGGAAACTCGCCCATGTCTTCCACCACGAACTGCGGCGCCCCCGCGGCGTTGGCGTGCTTGGCGTAGGCGGAGCCCGCCACCGTGCGGATGTCGGTGGGCTGGAGGTTGGTGGTCGTCGCGGCAAACGGGTTGATGGGGCAACCGTCAACGAGGGTGCCGGACCAGCAATCGCGTGCCGTCGTGCCGATGACGGGGAGGATATTCGCCGCTTCGCGAAGGCCGGCCTCCGCGTTCTGGAATGCGATCTCGCGGTCGTAGAAGTTTGCGGACATGCGCTGTTGCGCTGTTGTGCCACGCGCCGCCGCAAGACCGATGAGCGTGACCACCAGCAGCAGGATCAGCGAGACGGCCAATGCCATGCCGTGCTGGCGCGGCGCGCGCGCGGGTTGTCGGCGTGCAGGTCTGTTCATGGTCAGTTCACCCGGTTGCGGATCGTGACGGAGGCGGTATACGAGCGTTCGATCTTCCGGTCAACGTCACCCGCAGAAGTGGCGTTGGTGCCGGTGAAGCGCTCGTCGCCTTCCAGTGTCAGCGTCACCCGTACTGCTGTGATGCGTGGTGGATTGACAGCAGTCCACGCCGCTGGCGGGACCGCAGTGGCATTCACATAGTTGGCGTTGTCAACAAGGTACTGGAGCTGCATGCTTGAAACGTTGCGCACCATTTCCTCGGTGATGAAGTTGTTGTTTCTGGTATCGCGGCGCTGGCGGTAGAGCGAGCGCCCGCCGACCGGATTTGTGCCGATGTACCAGAACACGGCCGAAGCCTTTGCAATCTGTGAGTTCGAGCCGTACGTGTAGCACTGGGCGTTAGGGCCGTTGTTGCACTGGGACCCGCAGTTCGCGCCGTTCGGATCAAGCGGGTTGTAGGTCAGGTTCGTGGTGCAGTTGCCGGGCGTCTGGGTGTTTCCCGTGTTGTGGACCACTGTGGTGTTGGCCCCGCAGGCGGCAACGGCCGGGCCGGTGACCTGTACGACCGCGGCCTGCACGGGGTCGCAGACGAAGACAATATCGCCTGCGCAAATGTTGTTGGTGGTGGCATTGAGCGGGAATTGCGCTGAGGGCGCGTTGTGACTCTCAATGCTGACGCCAAGGTCTTCCAGGCCCTTCAGTACGATGGAGTCCTCGGCGGCAACCAGGTTCGCCGGCGCCGGAGCACCCGTGCCGCTTGGCGCGCCTTCATATCCGCGCACGGCGACGGCGAAGTCGCTCCACCAGTCGTCTTCGGCGTCGTTAAGCACCACGGCGACACGGTTGTTGCCGCAGCCCGTCAGTCCCGCCTGTCGGATATCGCGAGCCAGCAACTCGAAGGCAATGCGCGAACCTTCCTGAACCTGCGACAGTGCGGTGTTGGAGCGATAGGACTGCTTGTTGGACAGGAATACCGATGTGACGCCGCCGATGACCATAAGGCCAAGCAGCAGCGCGATCATCAGCTCGACGAGTCCAAAGCCGCGCTGGCTGCGTGCAGAGCGAGTCATAGCATCCCTTTGGTGACGACTGTCTGCGTGGCATTGCCACCTGCGCCGATGCGGCTGTCGTCGTAGGTGATGGTAATGGTGCATTCGCCGTCGGCAGCGCAGGTCACTTCGCCGGTGGTGTTGGCGACCGCTCCAAGCGCTGCCGCAAGTTCATTGCACCAGTTGCTGAGCTGGGTTTGCACGAGCGTGCCGGGGTCTGGGCATGCGTTTGTAGTGACGGTGCCGTTGTAGGCCGTGGCGTTGACTCGATCGGCGCGCAAAGCGTCGAGAATGCTGTAGCTGGCGACAACCGCCATTGAGCGGGCCATTGAGCTGTTGTTGCTGGATAGCGCACGCGTCTGCACCCAGGCAATGCCGAGCAGGCCGATGGAGAGAACCAGTACGGATACGAGGACCTCGATCAGTCCGACGCCATGCTGGTGATATGGGCTACAGGCAGTTCGTCGGTTCATTGCTTGGACACGTGCTCGTGCCGGTAACGGTACAGGTGCTGATAACGCTGCCCGCCGCCATGTAGATGCAGCGGCGGTTCTTGCTGGACAGCTGTGCCGATGAGATCTCGGCGACCAGGCCAGCGGCCAGCGCAGTGCCGCCGGGCTCGCGCGCGAGCCCCTGGCCACTGAAGCGCAGCGCTTTGACGTTGGCGACGCTGAGCGCGGTGTAGCTGGGCGGTTTGACGCGGATCACGTCGGTGGCGCCGCTGCCGGTCAGCGCGACTACGGTGCCGG
>DQBD01000151.1:9220-9788 GCA_003526065.1 Gammaproteobacteria bacterium
TGGGACCGTGGTGGGGCCCTCGCCCGCTCGATCTCGACATCGTTTTTTACGGGCGCCGGCGCCTGCGCACGCGCTGTCGAAAGGGGCAGGGTTGCCGGTTGCGGCGCAGAGCAGGGTCGGGCGATTCCGCTTCACCGCCTCCATCTTGGCCTCGGTGAGTGCGGCGATGTACTCGTTTGCGGCCGATGACAGGCGATTGGTAATGATGATGGTGCGAAAGCCCGGAATGGCGATCGCCGTCACGATGCCGGCTACTGCGATGGCCACCAGCAACTCGAGCAGCGTGAATCCTCGCTCCGCTTTCATCAGGGCAGAATCCCGGCTCTGCGACGTGTGTATCGCCATAAGCCGACGACCGGCCGGCGTACCCGGACCGATGGCCGAATGTACTCTCAATCCGCCCCCCGGCAATACGTCCATGTATGTCCCCCGTGCCTGACCTCGGCATTCGGAGGCTAGCACAGGCCCGTGACGGATTGAATGCCACGATTGTACGGCGGATCAACAACTCAGCGGACGTTGTTGATGCGGCTGCGGGGGACGCCGCGGAGGATTTGGTGCCGGGAAC
>DQBD01000151.1:10048-12531 GCA_003526065.1 Gammaproteobacteria bacterium
TGGTGCCGGAACGCGGAATCGAACCGCGGACCTACTGATTACGAATCAGTCGCTCTACCGACTGAGCTATCCCGGCGCGGGGGGCGGATTATAGGGGCGGGGACTCGATGCCACAATCGCCAGTGGACCCTTACTGCATTCTCGGGTCGACCAGGCCCATGCGCGTGGCCTCCAGCGTGGCTTCGGCACGGCTGGAAATGTCGAGCTTGCGGTAGATCGCCTTGATGAAGCCTGCCGCGGTATTGCGGCTGACGCCGAGCTGGGCGGCGACCTCCGGCAGGCGGAAGCCCTTGGCGATCAGGGTCAGCGTTTCGCGCTCGCGGTTGGACAGCCTGGCGTCGATCCGCTCGGCCGGGTTGGCAGGCGCTCCGAATACCCGCAACAGGCGCTGGGCGATGACCGGGGACAGCGGCGGCTCTCCGGCGACGATGCCGCGCAGGGCATGGACGACCTTGTCGCCGGGCTGATCCTTGAGCAGATAGCCGCAGGCGCCGGCGCGCAGCGCCGGGAAGAGGTGGTGGTCGTCGGCATAGATCGTCGTGACCACGCACTGGCAGCCGCGGGGGGCCAGATCACGAATCAGCTCGACGCCGGAACCGTCGGGCAGGCCCAGGTCGATCAGGGCGATGTCCGGGGGATGCTGGCGCAGCAGCGTGCGGGCGTTCGCGAGCGAATCGGCATGGTGGACGCGAAGGTCGGGAAAGGCCTCGGCCAGGATTTCCTGCAGCCACTGCGCCGGTGCCTTGAGGTCTTCCACCACCCAGCCGGTTTGCACGCCCGTGTCCGTTCGATGATTCGGGTGAAGGGTATCGGAAGCAGCGGGCTGCGGTCGATCATCACGCACTGCCCGGACCTTCGCTGAGCGGCAGCCGCAGCGCCAGGATCAACTGGCGTCCGGCAGCCCGGGTCTGCAGGTCGAGTCCCAGCGCGAGCGCGCGCTGACGGAGTGTGCCCAGTGGCGTTTCGGGTACGGGGCAACCCTCGGAGAGGGTGAGACGGCCGTCGATGTCGAGATGGTGGTCACGCACCTGCAGCACGATCCGGACGGCCTGTTGCCCGGTGCTCGCCGCAAGGTCGATGATCTCGCGCAGGCTGCGCAGCAGGAGCAGGCTGCGATGGGCATCGAGGCTGGCATCCGGAAATTGCGGGGGGGCGTCCCAGTCGAGCTCGACCCCGATCGCGTCCGCGTGCTCGCGAAGCTCGCCGCGGCACCATCCGAGGATGTCGTCGAGGGCCTGTCCGTGCGCAGCCAGACCCTGCAGCACGAGGCGGAGTTCCGCCAGCGCGCGACGTGCAGCGGTCTGTGCGGGGCCATTGCTCTCGTGCAGTACGCTCAGCAATGCCGAGCCGACGTCGTCGTGCAGCGTGCGGGCGATGCGTTCGCGTTCCCGCTGTGCCCCGCGTTCGACGGCAGCGCGATAGGCGTGCAGGCGCTCGGCAATGGAGTGCGCAGATTCAGCGAGGCGGACATCGGCCGGGATGAACAGCCGCCCGCCGGCGTCGGCGAATTCGAGGCGCAGCGCGCCGGTCCCGGCGAGACCCGGAACCAGCAGCGCCGTGCCCTGATCGGTGATCTCGGGCGTGGCCGGCGCCGCCGGCGCATCGAGAATCCGCAGCGGCGAGAACAGTGCCCGGATGGCCTCGCGCCAGTTTTCGCCAGCGGACCTTTCCGGTGCGGACGCGAGCGCCGTGAGCGCGCCATCGAGCCGACGGCGTTTGCGGCGCATGCGGTGCTGCAACCATTGGCGTGCCGGCAGGTAGATCCACGAAACGATCAGCAGGGCCAGCAGCGTGGCCTGTTCCGCGGCCAGGGACAGTATCTTCACCATCGAGATGTCGAGCAGCACGAATAACACGCCGCCTGCGGCGGCCGTCCATGCGGTGAACCACCAGCGATCCAGGTCGAACAGGCGGTAGCGCACTACGCCCAGGGCAAGGCCGCCATAGATGATCAGGAACAGGGCGAAGGCCGGCGCCTGGCTGTTGCCGACATCGTGGCCCAGCAGGGCCGGCACGAAGACCACGGCGAGAAACGCGCCGCCACCACCGAGCCAGGCCAGCAGGAACCAGCGCAGGGCGGCACGTTCGAGCGGCCGCTGGCGGGAGCGCCGCCACTGCGCCAGGGCAAAGGCCGCAGTGAGCGCGAAGCCGCCCAGGACCGGCAGGCGCAAGGCCAGATCGAAGTTGCCCGCCAGCCCGGTCAGCAGGCCGAGGAAGACCAGGCCGTATGCCGCCAGCAGCAGTCGCCCGACCGGCGCCAGTCCGAGTCTCAGCGGGTAGTGCCACAGCGTGGCGGCGAATGCCGCGCAGAACGCCAGTGCGCCGCCACCATTGACCAAGTGCAGGCCGCGGAACAGCTCACCGTCGATGGCCAGCTCGCGGCTGCCGTACACCGCTGCGGCGCCGGCACTGGCGAGCAGCGCCAGCCCGCTGATCCCGACCCAGCGAGCCGCCGTGTCGTCACGGCGGTAAGCCCAGACTGC
>DQBD01000154.1:0-831 GCA_003526065.1 Gammaproteobacteria bacterium
GCGCACAGCGATATACACCGCGCCTGAGTCGGCTTGAAAGCCTTTATCAGTGGCTTTGCGCACAGCCCGTGACAGGTGGCAAAACCCTGTCCGGCTGCCAGCTAATGCCGCATAAGGGGCGCATCCTGATCCTGCGGGAAATGGCGTCCATTGGTCCCGATTTGCGCCTTGCGCCCGGGCAGTCAGGTAGGTGGGACGCGCGTTTTGATGTCGCGCTCGGCCGGGAGACAGCTTCGCTTTGCGCCGGGCAGCCGTATTTTTCCGTCCGCGCAGTGGGGGAGGTGGGTTTGC
This sequence comes from Gammaproteobacteria bacterium, assembly GCA_003526065.1. The sequence goes on from DQBD01000154.1 coordinate 292, forward strand.
AGCAGATCCGTGCAATGCAAACGGCCCGGCCAGCCGCTAATCTACCTGTCGCCGCCCTGCGGGTCATGCCCGGGATCTGGCGCGGCGACGCGCTTCTGGCAGTGCCTGACCTGTGCTACCGGCATCCAGCGGCAGCGATATTACAGCGTGCCGTGACGCTTGATTTCGCGCCACGCCACCCTGTGTTTTGCAAGCCGCTTAATAACGGTAATGATCGGGCTTGAACGGACCTTGTTGCGCCAGACCGAGATATTTCGCCTGGGCGTCACTCAATTCAGTCAGATTGACCCCGAGTTTACCCAGATGCAGCCGGGCGACCTTTTCATCAAGATGCTTGGGAAGCACATGCACGCCAATGTCATATGCATCGGCATTGCGCCATAATTCGATCTGCGCCAGCGTCTGATTGGTGAAAGAGGCGCTCATGACGAAACTTGGATGCCCGGTCGCGCAGCCCAGATTGACCAACCGGCCTTCCGCCAGCAGGATCAGCCGCTTGCCGTCGGGGAAGATGACTTCATCGACCTGCGGCTTCACATT
>DQBD01000154.1:924-1949 GCA_003526065.1 Gammaproteobacteria bacterium
ATGGCCCGGTCCTTCATTTTCGCCATGTGATCGGTGGTGATCACATCGATATTACCGGTTGCCGTCACAAAGATATCACCTTGCGGTGCGGCTTCTTCCATGGTGACGACTTCATAGCCTTCCATCGCCGCCTGCAAGGCGCAGATCGGATCGATTTCGGTGACAAGGACGCGCGCGCCCTGCCCGCGCATTGACACCGCACATCCCTTGCCGACATCGCCATAGCCGCAGATAACAGCAACCTTGCCCGCAATCATTACATCGGTCGCGCGCTTGACCCCGTCAACCAGGCTTTCGCGGCAGCCATACAGATTGTCGAATTTCGACTTGGTCACCGAATCATTCACATTGATCGCGGGCACCTTCAATTCACCTGCCCGCGCCATGTCATAAAGCCGCAGCACACCGGTTGTGGTTTCTTCCGAAATGCCTTTCACCTCGTCCAGCAATTCAGGAAACTTGTCATGCATCATCTTGGTCAGATCGCCGCCATCATCGAGGATGAGGTTCGGCGTCCAGCCGCCCGGTCCGGTGATCGTCTGTTCGATACACCAGTCGAATTCTTCCTCGGTTTCACCCTTCCAGGCAAAGACCGGTACGCCAACCGCCGCGACAGCCGCGGCCGCATGATCCTGCGTCGAGAAAATATTGCACGATGACCAGCGCACCGTCGCCCCCAGATCGACCAGCGTCTCGATCAACACGGCGGTCTGAATCGTCATATGCAGACAGCCCGCAATACGCGCGCCCGCAAGCGGTTTCTGACCGTGATACTCTTCACGCAATGCCATCAGGCCGGGCATTTCGGTTTCGGCGATTGTGATTTCCTTGCGGCCCCATTCGGCCAGCGACATATCAGCGACCTTATAGTCGGTTGTGCCAGTCATGTTGTGAAACTCCTTCTGCATCTGCTGCGGGCCGCACGTCACTCATCATTGCCGAGCCGCACTATCGGCGCAGCTTATAACAAAGCCACTCTATCGGCACAATAAGCAATATAAAGAAATGTTTATATTGTTATGTGG
>DQBD01000154.1:2212-23461 GCA_003526065.1 Gammaproteobacteria bacterium
ATGTTGCAGCTTGCCGAGGTGATCAGGGGAAGAATCACTCCGCCTCGTTCTCGCCAAATCCTGCTTTGACCAGCGTGGTTAGCGCGGCAAGTGCGGCCACCGCATCGGTCCCTTCCGCACTGATATGAATTTCGCACCCCTTTGCCGCGCCCAGCATCAACAATCCCATGATCGAGGTCCCGTTGACCGCCATGCCATCACGGCTGACGGTGACTTGCGCATCGAACTCGCCAACACATTTGACAAATTTAGCGGAGCTGCGGGCATGCAGACCACGCTCGTTGCAGATCACCAATGTCCGTTGTAGCGGCGCGGTTGCATTCACTTGCCTTCACCCGTCAGCACCTTGGAGGCGACGGAAATATATTTGCGCCCTGCCTCGGCCGCCTGCTCGACCGCATCGGCCAGCTCGCACCCTTCCCTCACACTGGCGAATTTGATCAGCATCGGCAGATTGACACCGGCGATCACCTCTACCTTGGCGCGGTCGAGAATGGAGATCGACAGATTGGACGGGGTACCGCCGAACATATCGGTGAGGACCAGCACGCCTTTGCCTGAATCCACGTCTGTCACGGCATTCAGAATGTCGGCGCGGCGTTGCTCCATATCATCGTCCGGGTCGATGCAGATCGCGCGGCTATCTTCCTGCGGGCCCACCACATGTGCCGCAGCAGCCAGTAATTCCTCGGCCAGGCGGCCATGGGTTACGATTACCAAGCCAATCATTGTCTTTCCGCATATCCAGCTTATTGACGGGACAACATCCCTACCGATATTCGGGATTGGCGTCCACCGGGAAACCGCATTCTAGACAGCCACAGTCTCGCTGGGAAGGGATGGCTGAAAAGACGCATATATGACCGGGAAGGCCACTGGACGCCTTTCGGCTAACGTCCCTCCGAACGCCACGCAAATCCGATGGCGGCAGCAATCAATAGCAACATCAGCAAGGCCGGCAGCAGGCTGTGCTGCTCAAGCGCGGCAACCAGATATTGCCGGTTCTCGCGTAACCCGATCCAACCCTGGCCGGCCATATCTCGGCCGGGTCCCACGCGGCGAATATCGGGCACCCCGTCAGCACGCAACCACACCGCCGCACCGCCACTTGCCGCCACGACCGGTGCCAGTTGGTTTTCGGTCGCGCGCACATCGGCGAATTCCACCGGATTCGCATCGCCGGCCGCAACGATCGTACTGCGCCGGCCATCACGCAGATGATAGATGCCAGGCTGCTGCGCCTCTATCTGCGCGCGCCATTTCCCCGGCGTGACGGGCATCATCTCGACAAGCTGACTATGGCCGTCGGGAAATTCGACCAGTACCGGCACATCGGACAGATTAACGCTGCGCCGTTCGATCAGGATCTCCCCGGCCTCATACTCTGCATACAGATTTTCTTCTTCGAGGTCAGGCTCTTTCATCAGCCAGTGCGCCAGACGACGCAACAACTCGGCCTGCGGCCCACCGCCATCGAATCCGCGCGCCCAAAGCCAGCTATGGTCGGACAGTAATTGCGCCACCCGCCCCTCTCCGACCTCGTCAAGCAGTAGAAGCGGCGCGCCGTCAGGGGCGGATAGCAACATCTTGCCATCGAGTTGTTCTGTTTCGATAAAGCGGAACCAGCGGCCCCAGCGCGGCGGATCCAGCGCCCCGCCGTCATCGGCAAAACTGTTCGCGCCGGGCAATGTTTCGGTCACCGGATGCCGCGCGCCGAGGTCCGTCAATTGCGGCCGGAAACCGCCTGTCCTGATTCTGCCGGTCGGTTGCGCGGGAAAAACGATGGCAAGCGGGGTGCGGTAAAGACTTTCACCCGACGCAAATGCGGGCCCCGCCGCCACGAGCAACGCACCGCCCTGATCGACATAGTTCGCAATATTGTCGAAATAGGTGAAGGGCAGAACACCGCGTCGTTTATAACGATCGAAGATGATCAGATCGAACTCATGCAGTTTGATCGAAAAAAGCTCGCGGGTCGGGAAGGAGATCAAAGACAATTCATCGACCGGCGTACCATCCTGTTTTTCAGGTGGTCGCAAAATCGTGAAATGCACCATATCGACACCCGGATCGGCCTTGAGCAGATTGCGCCAGGTCCGCTCCCCCGGGTGCGGCTCGCCGGACACAAGCAGCACACGCAAACGATCACGCACCCCGTTCACCATCAATGCGGTGCGGTTATTACGTAATGTCAATTCCTCCGGACCCGGATCAACAGACAACTCGACAACGTTGGCGCCCGCATGCGACAGCTTGAATCGCAGCTCGGCTTCTTCACCGACCTCTACCGGATGAAAAGTCGGCGGCCCGCCATTCAGGCGCAAGGCGATTTGCGCGGTGCCCGGCTGCCTCTCTTGTGGCCGGCTCCTGTCACCGGCAGGATCGCCATCATCGACCTGCAAGCGCAAGCTCAGCGTTTCCCCCACAATGCCGAATTTGGGCGCCTGCGCGATACTGAGCCGGCGGTCCTGCTGTTCGGGATTTCCGGTCAGCAAGGCATGTACAGGCCCTGATAATTGCGACTGAAGTGCCTGGGGCGGCACATCATGCACCTGGCCGTCACTGATCATGATAGTACCGGCCACCCGTTCCGCCGGCACGTCGAACATCAGCTTTTCCACCGCGGCGAACAGACGGGTTCCACCAAGACTTTCACCAATGCGCATCTCGCGCAATTGCAGATCCGGCAGACGGGCCAGCCGCGCGCGTATCAACTCCGCCGCCGCCGCCGCGCGATCGGCCCGCCCATCAAGCTGCTGGCTCGGGCTGTCATCGATTATCAAGGCGACAATATCCGGCAGGATTTCGCGCCGTTCACGGACGATCATTGGATTCGCCAACACCGCCAACAACAAAGCCGCCGCAACCCCACGCCAAACCGAACCGGGCAGCCTGGTAAAAAGGCAGATGCCGACCAGCAGCGCGGATAGCACTGCCAGAACCAGCAGCCACTCCCCCCCGATCAATGGCGCGAACACTATTTTCACTGCCCGAGCCTCTCGAGCAATGTCGGCACATGCACCTGATCGGCCTTGTAATTACCGGTCAATGCATACATCACGAAATTGACCCCGACCCGGAATGCCAGTTCGCGCTGTCTTGCACCGCCCGGCTCAAGCGGCAATGCCGGCCGCCCCGCCTCATCGATCGCCCAGGCCGCCGCCCAATCGGCACTCCCCACGATCAGCCCCGACACCCGTTCGCTATTTACATTATCGCCGGTTTCAGCCGCAGCCGCTTCAATCCACAATTGCCCGCCGACATAGCGGCCGGGGAAACCCTGCAGCAGATAAAAGGATTTGGTGATCACATGTTCGGGCGGCACCGGCATCAGGGGCGGAACATCGAGCGCACCCAGAATCTGCCGCAAGGTCTGTTGCCCCGGACCCGATACGGCACCCGCATTGCCACGATAGCTGTTGAAGCGGGTCAACTGATCGCGGGTATCGAACAAAATCGTTCCGCCATTCTTCATATAGCGGTCGATTTTCGCGAGCGCGCCATCTGACAGTGGCTTCTGACCCGCAACCATCGGCCAGTAAATGAGCGGATAAAAGACAAGCGCATCGGTTTCGGGATCAAGCCCGAAAGGCGCGGCGGGCGCAAAGGCGGTGCGGGCGCTCAACACCCTGCTGAGACCGGCAAGACCCGCCTGGCTGCGCGCATCGGTCTCGCGATCGCCCGTCAGAATATAGCCAAGTCTGGTTTCTAGCGCCGCCGCAAGAATCCGGGCATCATCGCTGGCCGAATCTGCGGCGGCGGGCGCAGCATCCGCCCGCGACGACGCGCCGGCAAGCCCGATGAGAAACACAACCGCCACCACGGATGCCGCAGCTGATCGACGCCGCAAATCGGGCCAGCGACCACGGCCCGTGACGACAAGAATGCAGACGGCATCGGCCAGTAATACTATGAGGGCAAGCACAAGCAAAGGCGGCAGCAGGGATACCTCCTGCGACCGGGTATAATCGTGGGCGGCATAATTGGCCGGCAAACCGGTCAGCGGCTGCAAATCCGCAGCGCCACGCGGCAGATTCACAGCCTGACGCGCGGCGGAAACACCGTAATAGCCCGGGGGCGTTTCAGGCCCAAGCTCGGTTACCACGGTATCGGGGCCAACCGGCAATGGCCGCACAACCGGCGGCGGCGCACCCAATTGCCCGAACCCGTCAAGCACCAGCAATGGTGGCAGAAACTCCTGCGCATGGCGATCGGCGGGCGTTTCGCCGATCCGGCCGGGCGACATCTCCGCCAGCCGCTGCAGCATTGCAACATAAAGCCCTGAAAGCGGCAGATTGGACCATTGCGCATTGGCGGTGACATGAAACAGGACAACCCAGCCTTCACCGCGTCTTTCCGCTGTCACGAGCGGTGTACCGTCACCCAGGGTCGCCCAGCTGCGTTGCGACAATCCCGGTTCGGGCTGGGCCAGTATCTGCCGCTTGATCTTCACCTCCGCAGGCACCGGCAGGCCGAAAAACGGGCTATGTTCGGGAAATTCGGCCATTCCCACCGGGTTTTCCCAGGACAAGGCACCCCCAAGCGACCGACCGCCACGCCTGAGGCGCACCGGGATAAGATCGTCATTTTTTTCCGCCATACGGGGGCCGGCAAAGCGTAGCAGCACGCCCCCCTTATTGACCCAGTTGGCCACCCGCGCCGCATCCTCGCCCACGATTTGACCGATATCGGCAAGCACCAGCATCGACAGGGAACCCGACAGCAGCGCCGTGATCGTGCCGCGCTGTGTTTCAGCGAACGGCGCCATCGCCCGCTCGATATAGAAAAGTTCATCGAGTAAAGGCTGCGCGAGTTCGAGATTGGCACCTGAGACGAGCCCAACCTGACGCCGCTGCCAGCGGCTGTCGAGCAGCCAGAGCGATGCCGCCGAGCGGGGCGGCGAAAGCTGAATCCGATCCGCCCCGTTGCGCAGGGCGACCGGCATGCTCAGGGCAATGTCCAATTCTGTCTCACCGGCGGCGAATTGACCCGGCGCGGTGGATAATATCCGTCCATCCGCCCCGAGCACCTGTACCGAAACCGGTTCCGACGGCCCTGGCACAGCGCGCAGCAATGTCACCGCAAACCCCGACGGGGTTGGCTTTGGTGCTGCAAGAATAGGCGGATTTTCCCCGGCGCCATCTGTGTAAAAATGGATCTGCCCCCACCGCGCCAGCGCGCCTGACAGCGCCGCGGTGCCGGCGGTATCGGATGGCGACATAAACCCGTCGCTCAGCCAGGCAATATGCGCCTGGCCCGCATCGGCTGACCGCTGCCGCAGGCCCGCAAGCCGTTCCGCAGCCGCGCCCCGATCGACAGGCCAGGGCCTTGGCGCCAATGCCCGCGCCACGCCGAGCGCATCAGAAGCCAGCATCGGTGCCAGCGGTTCGACAGCCATCGTCCGCGCCGTCGGCAATATCACAACGCGCGCATTCTGCCGCTTTGCCGCGCCGATCAGTGACATCATCGTCTGGCGCCGCTGCTGCCAGCCCGGACCGGCAGTCCAGCCATTATCGACGACAATCAGCAGCAAGCCGCCGCGAAAATCCCCCTGCGCCGCATTGAGCGACGGGCCCGCCAGCCCGACGATCACACAGGCAGCCAAGGCAAGCCGCAGCACAAGCAACCACCAGGGGGTGCGCGCGGGCGATTCCTCGCTGTTCCGCAATCCGCGCAGAAAGATCGCGGCGGGAAAGAAAATCCGCCGCGGCATTGGCGGCGTCGCACGCAACAGCCACCAGATCGCCGGCAGCCCCAGCAGCGCCAGCAGGATCAGCGGTTCCGCGAACATGACCGGGCCGATCTGCAGCATCAGGCGGATACCCTCATATCATCAGCCAGACAGCGGTACAGCCCAAGCAGCGCGAGTTGCGGGGTCTGATCGGTGCGGTGAACCGTCAGCCGCCAGCCTGCATCCTGGCAGATCGTCTGCAATCCCGCACGGTGACGGTTCAGTTCTTCGCGATAGGCGGCGCGCACCGATTGCGCCCGCCCGAAAACAATATCCTCGGCCCCCGACCCGTCATGAAACATGACCCGTCCGGCAAACGGGAAATCTTCCTCCGTCGGATCGAGAATCTGCATCATATAGCCCTGCACACCCTGATCCGCATAATTGCGGATAACGGCGGCAATCTCATCAAGCGGTGACAGAAAATCGCCGAACAGGAGCAACTTGGCGTGCCGTACAAGGGATTGGTTGGATGGCAAGGAACGATTTATATCCTCCGACGCGACGGCATCGACAGGCAGCGCTTTCTCCGCCAGCGCCTCGACAAAGCGGCTGAAGCCAAGCTGGCCGGTACGCGGCGGCCCCTCAGCCCCCAACAGACCGACCCGTTCGCCCGCCCCCATCAGCAGGCCGGCAACCGCGAGGCACAGCAACATGGCACGATCCGCCTTGCTGGCGCCGGCGAATTGCGACCGATACGCCATGCCGGGCCCCATATCGCACCAGCACCAGAGGGTTTCGGCTGCTTCCCATTCTGTTTCGCGCACGAATAAATGGCTGCTTCGGGCGGATTGCCGCCAGTCGATCGCGCGGATCGCATCCCCCGGACCATAACGGCGAAATTGCCAGAATGCCTCCCCCAGCCCGACCCGGCGACGCCCATGTGCGCCGTGTGCACCTGTATTGGCGACCCGTTCCGCCTTCACCATCCAGGGCGGCAGAGCGGCGCATAACGCCTCCGCCTGTGCCCGCAGGCTGGCAATCCGCGCGGCCTGGGCAGATGCGGGCATCGCGCCTCAGCCTAACCGTTCGATCAGCCGGCCGATCACATCCATGACAGTAATGCCATCCGCACGGGCGGTGAAATTCAATGCCATGCGGTGGCGCAGAACCGGCCCCGCCAGCGCCGCCACATCGTCAAGCGAGGGGCTGACCCGGCCATCGAGCAGCGCCCGCGCCCGCACCGCCAATGCCAGCGCCTGCGAGGCGCGCGGCCCCGGCCCCCATGCGACATGCGCCCTGATATCGGGTGCCGCCGCCGCTTCGGGTCGCGCCGCGCGCACCAGATCCAGAATTCCGTCAAGCACCGATTCGCCGACCGGCAACTGGCGCACCAGATGCTGTGCGGCACGCAGATCGCCATCATTCATTATCTGCTTCGGGGTAACTTCCTGAATGCCGGTGGTAGCAAGCAGCATCCGGCGTTCCGCCTCGGCATCAGGATAATCGACGTCGATCTGCAATAAAAAGCGATCAAGCTGTGCCTCGGGCAGCGGATAGGTGCCCTCCTGCTCCAGCGGGTTTTGCGTCGCCAGCACATGGAAAGGCTGCGGCAGATCGTAATGCTGCCCGGCCACGGTCACCTGATGTTCCTGCATCGCCTGCAACAACGCCGATTGCGTCCGCGGGCTGGCGCGGTTGATCTCATCGGCCATCAGAAGCTGGCAGAAGACAGGCCCGTGGATGAAGCGGAAGCTGCGCCGGCCGTCCTCGCTCTCTTCAAGCACTTCGGAACCCAGAATATCGGCGGGCATCAGATCAGGCGTGAACTGCACCCGCGCATCCTGCAGGCCGATCACCCCGCCAAGCGTCTCCACAAGCCGGGTCTTGGCAAGTCCGGGCACACCCACAAGCAGCGCATGACCGCCTGACAGCAATGTCACAAACGTCTGGTCGATCACCGCCTGCTGGCCGAAGATCACCTCCCCCACCGCATTGCGCGCAGCGATGATCTTTTCCCCCAGTTGATCGATCTGGGCGGTCAGTTGCATGGAATTCTGCGGGTTGGATTCACTGACATGTCGCATTTGGCGTACTATATCCTAGGCAGTGGCAGGCGCGATCAAAAAAACAACCGGCACGCTGCATGACCAAACTATCGCATCTGCTGCCCCGCAACGCATCAACTAACCGACGGAGCAAACGGAAAAGCGCATGGCAACCCCACCTGACAACCGGCTCAAATCCATCGAGCGGCAGATCTGGGCCCGCGACAAGCGCGCACCCGCGCCGGTCGAGAAATGGGAACCTGAATTCCGCGGCGATATCGATATGCGAATCGCCCGCGACGGCAGTTGGCATTATCAGGGCAGCCCCATCAACCGTATCGGCATGGTGCAGCTTTTCGCAACGGTGCTGCGCCGTGACCCGGACGGTAAATTCTATCTCGTCACACCGGTCGAAAAGCTCGGCATTACTGTCGATGACGCCCCATTCGTCGCTGTCGAGATGCAGGTGGAGGGCGACGGAACGGCACAGCAATTGCGCTTTCGCACCAATCTTGATGATTGGGTCGATGCGGGCCCCGCGCACCCCCTGCGCATCGCCATTGACCCCGAGACGCAGGAGCCCTCACCTTACGTGCATGTCAGGGGAAACCTTGAAGCTTTGATCGCACGGCCTGTATTCTATGATCTTGTGGCATTATGCAGCGACCATGAGGAAGACGGGAAGACCCGCTTCGGCACCTGGAGCGGCGGGCAGTTTTTCGCTTTTTCCGATTCGGCTGATGTCAGGGGAGACATATGATCCGATGCGCGATCTGATACGCGAGAAGCTGCGCGGTACCTTGCCGGTCGGGCCCGAGGACGGGGCAATGAACGGCGATTTCGCGCTTAATCCGGAAGATAATTTCTTTGCCGATATCGGCAGTTTCCGGCCTGCCGCAGTGCTTGTACCGATTATCACCCGTCCCGAAGAAATGACTGTGCTGCTGACCCGGCGGCCCGACTATATGAACAAGCATGCAGGCCAGATCGCCTTTCCCGGCGGCGGCATGGATGAAGCGGATAAGAGCCCGGTCGCCGCCGCCCTGCGCGAGGCGGAAGAAGAGGTGGGACTTGATCCCGCAACGGTTGAAATTGTCGGCAGGCTTGATCCCTATCGCACCGGCACAGGCTATCAGATCATTCCGATCGTTGGATTTATCACCCCTGATTTCGAGCCGCAGCGATGCGAAATCGAGGTGGCGGAGATTTTCGAGGTGCCGTTTTCCTTTTTGATGGATCCTGTCAATCATCAACGGCATCAGGGGGAATGGCGCGGCAAGAAACGTGAATATTACGCCGTACCCTATGAAGATTACTATATTTGGGGAGCAACCGCCGGCATGCTTGTAAATCTGTCAAAAAGATTGGCCGACTGATGGCCCGGGTTTTTCTGATCGAGGCCTTTCTGTTTCTGCTGCCGCTGATTCTTTACGGCGGTTATCTGTATCTCATCAAACGCAAACAGGACCGTGACGGGGCGCATTGGAAAAATGCCCCTTATCTGTGGCTTGTTCTGGGCGGGCTCGGTCTGATGGCGGCGGGTATGCTCGTCATGGCCTATCTGAGCGGCGAGGATCCGGCAGGCGCCTATGTGCCTGCGCATATGGAAAATGGCCGCATCGTGCCTGGCGAGGTGAAATAACGTGGCAGGCCCTGAAAATATCACCGGCGCAATGCTGCCCGAAAAGCTGCCGGCTGCGGGCTGGCTTGGCGAACCGGAGGTGGGGCAGGTAATGGATGCGCTGCTTGCCGGGCCCGGTGTCGAGGCGCGCTTTGTCGGCGGCTGTGTCCGCGATGTCATTCGCGGACGGCATCATTATGACGGCAAGCCCGATGTCGATGTCGCAACCACCGCGGAACCCCACGAAGTCATTGAACTGCTGACGCAAGCCGGCCTCAAGGCCGTGCCCACCGGTATCGATCACGGCACGATCACCGCTGTTGCCAATCACCGCCCGGTCGAGGTGACCACCTTGCGCTGCGATGTGGCGACCGACGGGCGGCGGGCCGATGTTGTCTATACCCGCGACTGGGTGGCGGATGCGGAACGGCGCGATCTGACAATGAATGCGATTTATGCCGAACGTGATGGCACGCTTTACGACCCGCTTGGCACCGGCATCGCCGACGCGGTCAACGGCACGGTCCGCTTCGTCGGCGATCCCGATACCCGGATCAGGGAAGATTATCTGCGTATTCTGCGGTTTTTCCGGTTCTTCGCCCATTGCGGCGCGGGCGAGATGGACCGGAACGGATTGTCCGCCTGCGCGCGTCATATCGATGGTATCGCACAGCTTTCCGCCGAACGGATTGCAACCGAGCTGCTGAAGCTTCTGGCAGCCGAAGACCCGATCCCGGCGCTGCGGCAGATGGCGGCAACCGGCGTATTGAATGCGGTATTGCCCGAGGCGCGCAATATCGACCGGCTGCAGACGTTATGCGCGATCGATGCGGATAATTTTTTCACGCCCGACCCGTTGCTCCGTCTCGGTGCCTTGCTGCCCGAGGATGCGGAACAGGCTGACGCGCTGGCCAGGCGGTTGCGCCTGTCGAATGCGCAGCGGACGCGGCTGAGCGCGATGCTGGGCGCGGATGAGCGGATCTTTTGCTACATGTCGGTGCGCGAAACCCGCCGGGCGGCCTATCGCCTGGGGCCTGCGGTGATGCGCGATGTGGCGATGCTGCGCTGGGCCGAAGATCCCAAACGCGATGGCAATATGGTGCAATGGCGCGCCCTGCTGCCGATGATCGAGTCCTGGCAACCGCCGAAACTGCCGCTGAGCGGCGAGCAGGTAAAGCTTGCCGGCGTGCCCGAAGGCCCCGAAATCGGCCGGGTGCTGGCGGAAGTCGAAGCCTGGTGGATCGATGCGGACTTCACCCAGGATGAATATGCGCTGATCGAACGGCTCAAGGCGGTTGTCCGGGCTACCGTGCTGTAGCGTTCGCCGGCCGGTTATTCCTGCGCACGCGGATGCGCGGCGCGATAAACCGCCCGCAACCGCGCGGTATCGACTTCGGTATAGCGCTGTGTGGTGGACAGGCTGGCATGACCAAGCAATTCCTGAATCGTGCGCAGATCGCCACCCGCCCCAAGCAGATGTGTCGCAAAGCTGTGCCGCAGCGCATGCGGCGTTGCACTGTCCGGCAAACCAAGTGCGCCACGCAACCGCGCCATGCCAAGCTGCACCATCCGCGGATTGAGCCGCTTGCCCCGCACCCCGACAAATAGCGGGCCATCGGATGTCGCTCTCCCATAAGGACAGAGCGCCAGATAAGCAGCGATCGCCTCGCGCACCACCGGCAGAACCGGCACCCGCCGCATCTTGCCGCCCTTGCCCACAATGTCGAGGCTGTCACGCAATGGCAGCACCGAACGATCGAGCCCGAGCGCCTCTGATATCCGCAGACCGCAGCCATAGATCAGCGTCAATACCGCGCAATCGCGCGCCGCGACCCAGGGCTGTTCGGGGAGCGTCCCCGCCTGCGCCACAGTGGCCAGCGCCGCATCGGGGGCAAGCGGTTTGGGCACCGCATGCGGCAGCTTGGGCCCGTGCAACATGGCAATCGCCATGTTTTCAGCTTGTCCCGTCTTGTGCAGGTAACGATAGAAACCACGCAACGCGGCAAGCCCGCGCGCCAGTGAGCTCGACCGGCTGCCGGTTGTACGCCGCTGCGCAAGCCAGGCCCTGAAATCACCGATTTTCGCTGTTTGCAGCGCGGTCAGCCCGACCGGACCGCCCAGATGCTCCCCCAAAAAGGCAGCAAAGGCACCGACATCGCGGGCATAGGCGCGCACGGTATGATCGCTGAGACGCCGCACATCGCGCAATTCGCGGAACCAGCCTTGCCAGGCGGCGGCCGCATCGGGCGCAAAGGCCACGGGCGGCAAAGGCAGATCGAGGGCCGGCGGCTCTTTGACCGATCCGGGCTCCGCCGGCCGCGCCATCACCTTAATCCTTCACGATTTTCTGGCCGGTCTTTTCCCAATCCGCCAGAAACGCCGCAAGTCCCGCATCGGTCAGCGGGTGACGGATGAGCTGACGCAGCACATTCGGCGGAATGGTGCAGATATCTGCGCCAAGCCGCGCCGCATCGAGCAGATGCGTCACATGCCGCACCGAGGCGACGAGAATTTCGGTCTTGAACGCCGGATAGTGATCATAGACCTGCTTGATATCAGCAATCAGATCCATGCCGATCTGGCCGATATCGTCCAGCCGGCCGACGAAAGGCGAGACGAAGGCCGCGCCGGCCTTGGCCGCGAGAATTGCCTGATTGACCGAAAAACAAAGGGTGACATTGACCATCACCCCCTCGTCAGCCAGCCGGCGGCAGGCCTTGAGCCCGTCCCATGTGGTCGGCACCTTGATCGCGATATTATCGGCGACCGCACGCAGTTTCTCCGCCTCGCGCAACATGCCATCCGTGTCGGTGGCCGTTACCTCGGCACTGACCGGTCCCGGGACGAGATCGCAGATTTCCTGCAGCGCCTCGAAAAAATCGCGGCCGGCCTTGGCGACGAGCGAGGGGTTCGTGGTAACGCCATCGACCATACCCGTCGCCGCGAGATCGCGAATCTCGTCAAGATCCGCCGTATCGACAAAAAATTTCATCTCAATTCTATTCCTGAACGCTGTTCCGCCTGTTGCACCCGCCGCATCAACAGGTGACAGAGCGCTTCGATTTACTTGTTCCCGGCTTGTTCGCACCGGCCAAGGCTGCGAGAGTGTAGCCCATGGATTCGCCCAATTCCACCGCCGCCGACACCCGCCTTACGACGCGTGCAAGCATCCTGCTGCCGCTGCCGTTGGCGGGCACCTATGATTATCTGGTCCCGGACGGGATGATTTTGCAGGCGGGCGATTATGTGGTGGTGCCGCTTGGCACGCGGGAGCGAATCGGTGTGGTTTGGGGACCCGGCGGCGACGCGCTGCCCGCCGCCCGGCTGAAAGCAATCCGCGACAAATGCGATGCGCCCCCCATGCCCGCGGATCTGCGCGCCTTCATCGACTGGGTGGCGGGCTATACGATACAGCCGCCAGGCGCGGTGTTGCGCATGGCGATGCGGGTGCCCGCGGCCCTCACCCCGCCCACCCCGGTCACCGCCTATCGCGCAAGCCATAACCTGCCTGCGCGGATGACAGCGGCGCGGCAACGGGTCCTTGATGTCGTGCAGGCGACAGAAGCGCCCCTGACAGCAGCGGAGATTGCCCGCAAGGCACAAGTCAGCAATGCCGTGATCCGGGGACTTGCGGATAGCGGCGCATTGTCGCGGGTGACGCGCCCGCGACATGCACCCGTGCCGCAACCCGCCCTTGATACAGAAACAGTCACCCTGTCGCCCGATCAACAATCAGCGGCCGCCAGTTTGCGCGCAAGCGTTGCCGAGGCGGCTTTTTCAGTCACCCTGCTTGAAGGGGTCACAGGGTCTGGCAAGACAGAAGTCTATTTCGATGCGATTGCAGAGACCCTGCGGCGCGGACAACAGGCGCTGATCCTGCTGCCCGAGATTGCACTGACCGTTCAGTTTCTCAGCCGATTCGAAGCACGATTCGGTTGCCAGCCCGCAGCCTGGCATTCCGAGCTGTCGCCGCCCCGGCGGCAGCATATCTGGCGCGCGGTGGCCGAAGGCGAGGTGCGGGTGCTTGTCGGTGCGCGCTCGGCGCTGTTCCTGCCCTTTGCCGAATTGGGGCTGATCGTCGTGGATGAGGAACATGACCCCGCCTTCAAACAGGAGGAAGGAGTGATCTATCAGGCCCGCGACATGGCGGTGGTACGCGCCAGCCTGGGCGAATTTCCAATCGTGCTGGCGAGCGCGACCCCCTCGCTTGAGACCCGCGTAAATGTGGAAAGCGGCCGCTATCGCACGATCAGCCTGTCACGACGGCATGGCGGGGCACAACTGCCCACAATCGAGGCGGTCGATATGCGCGCAGCCGCACTGCCTGCCGATCGCTGGCTGTCACCGCGGCTTGTGACCGCGATGCGCGATAGCCTTGCGCGCGGCGAACAGGTGCTGCTGTTCCTGAACCGGCGTGGCTATGCGCCGGTACTGCTGTGTCACGCCTGCGGCTGGGTGCCGAAGTGCCAGCGCTGCGACGCCCACTACACCCTGCACCGGACACGGCAGGTGCTGCTGTGCCATCACTGCGGTGGCGAGCGGCCGCTGCCGCCGAGCTGCGCCGAGTGCGCCAGTGGCGATCTGCTGCCGCTGGGCGCCGGGACCGAGCGCATCGAGGCCGACATCACGGCGCTGTTTCCGGAACACACGGTGCTGCGTGTGGATCGCGACAGCACGCGCCGTCGTGGTGCGCTCGATGCACACCTGAGCGCGGTGCGCGACGGCCGCGCGGACATTCTGGTCGGCACGCAGATGCTGGCCAAGGGCCACCACTTTCCGGCGGTCACCCTGGTCGGCATCCTGGACGCCGACCAGGGGCTGTTCGCCGCGGATTTTCGTGCCAGCGAGCGCCTGGCCCAGACCATCTACCAGGTGGCCGGGCGCTGTGGACGCGGCACGCAACCGGGACGGGTGCTGATCCAGACCCACCAGCCGCAGCATCCGGTACTGCACGCCCTGCTGCAGGGCGGCTACGGCGTGTTCGCCCAGCAGCTGCTCAAGGAACGCGAGGCCGCCGGCTGGCCGCCGTTCACGCACCTGGCGCTGTTGCGCGCCGAGGCGCCCGGTGCCCAGGAAGCGCTGTGGTTCCTGGGGGAGACGCTGTCGCTGGCTGCCGAACTAGGCCACGCCGGTGTGACCCTGCTGGGACCGGTGCCGGCGCCGATGCCCAAGCGGGCCGGGCGCTTCCGGGCGCAGTTGTTGTTGCAGGCGGACCGGCGCGCGCCGCTGCACGCGCTGCTCAGGAGCTGGTTGCCCGCGGTGGCGCAGTTGCCGGCGGCGCGCAAGGTGCGCTGGTCGCTGGACGTGGACCCGATCGATACCTACTGAGCGCATCGGGGTGCCGCGCTTGGCGCGCTAATTGCTAACCACTGGGCGACGTGTCCACTGTTACAGCCGCCCCTCAGATGCCAACACCTCCCCTGCGCGTGATGCTGGTCGATGACGACCACGAGCGCCGTGCGTTGGTGGCGGCCGCGTTGGTCGACGCCGGCCTGACGGTGTGCGCGGCGCTCGGCACAGCGGCCGGTTTGGTGCAGGCAGTCGCCCGGCATGCACCAGATGTGGTCATCATTGACCTCGAGTCGCCGGATCGCGACATACTCGAAAGCATGCGCTGCCTGTCACGGGACAATCCACACCCAGTGGTCATGTTCGCCAGTAACTCGGATGCCGATGCCATTCGCGAGGCCATCGAGGCGGGCGTGAGCGCGTATGTGGTGGACGGCCTCAATCCGGGGCGCGTGCACTCGGTGGTCGAGGTGGCGGTGGCGCGATTCCGCCAGTACGCGACCTTGCAGCGCGAGTTGACGGAGGCACGTACCAGCCTGGCGCACAGAAAGGTCATCGACCGCGCGAAGGGCATCCTGATGGAGCGTGGTCGCCGCAGCGAGAGCGAGGCTTACCATGCGCTGCGCAAGCTGGCCATGGACCAGAACAAGACCATCGCCGAGATCGCCAAGGGCGTGATCGACACAGCCGAGTTGTTCAAGTGACCGCCAACAAGCCGATCCCAGAACTGGCGCAGGTGCGCCTTGGCTACATCCCGCTGACCGATGCGGCGCCGCTGATCATTGCGCTCGAACATGGTCACTTCGCGCGCTATGGGCTGGATGTGGCGCTGTCGCAGCAGACCTCCTGGGCCACGTTGCGGGACAAGCTGGGCGTCGGTTACCTGGATGGCGCGCATTTGCTCGCGCCGATGGCGTTGGCCTGTTCGCTGGGCATCGAAGGCCTGCAGCAGCCCCTGGTGACGGCGCTGAGCCTGGGGCTGAACGGCAATGCCATCACACTGGCGGATAACCTGTTTCGTGACATGCAGGTCAGCGCCGGCGGCTATGCCACCAGCGCGGCGGCCCTGGCGGCGGTGGTGGCCCAGCGGCGCGCCAGCGGCGCCGATCCGCTGACCTTCGCCAGCGTCTATCCGGCCTCCAACCACACCTATCTGCTGCGCTACTGGCTGTCGGCGGCCGGCATTGATCCGGATCGCGACGTGAAGCTGATCGTGGTGCCGCCACCGCAGATGGTGCAGCGCCTGCGCCAGGGGGCCATTTACGGCTACTGCGTCGGCGAGCCATGGAATACGCTGGCGGTGCGCGAGGGCGTCGGCGGCATCGCGGCCACCGGTCACGACGTCTGGAACAACGCGCCGGAAAAGGTGCTGGCGGTGTCGGCTGCCTGGGCCGAGCGCTACCCGGCCACGCACGCGGCGCTGATCAGTGCCCTGGTGGAAGCGGCGCAGTGGCTGGATGCCAGCCTGGAGAACCGTCGCGAGGCGGCGGTCTTGCTGGCGCGTCCGGAGTATCTCGACCTGCCGGTTGAGGTGATTGTCGGGTCGCTGGTCGGTGACGTGGCGGTCGACCCGCGTGGCGGACGCCGCGAGTTGTCGGACTTTCACGTTTTTCATCGCTACGCGGCCAACTTCCCGTGGCGTTCGCACGCCCTGTGGATGCTTGAACAGATGGTTCGCAGCGGACAGCTGTCCGAGGATGCCGACCTTGTCGCTGTCGCCGAGGCGGTGTATCGACCCGACATCTACCGGCGTTCCGTGGGGCATCTTGGGCTGCCGGTGCCGGTGGTCGACATGAAGGCCGAGGGCGGACACCGTGGCGTGTGGAAGCTGGGTGAGGGCGACGAGGCGGTGACGCTGGGGCCGGACCGGTTCATCGACAACGCGGTGTTCGACCCGCGGGTTCTTGGTGCGAAAATTGCATAGATAATTGCATGTTTGACGGTTGACGCCGTCCGGCCGGGGGTCGGGCAGGTGGCAGCCCGCCGGTTGTGGCCGGTGGTAAAAAATGTCCTGGCCGGTTCAACCCGGCCTTCGCCGTGGCAACGTCGCTGCGGTTTTGGGTTCGCCAACGTCGGCGAGCGGAAACGAGATCCCTGGCACTGCCGGGGCCTTGGTGACTGCTTGACACGACGAAGATGGACGAACGACCGCACCTGATCGTGATTGGCAACGGCATGGCAGCCAGCCGCGCCGTTGACGAACTGCTGGCGCACGCCCCGCAACGCTATCGCATCACCGTGGTCGGCGCCGAAGGGCAGCCGGCCTACAACCGCGTTCTGCTGTCCGCCGCCCTGGCCGGCGACGTCCCGCCCGACGGGCTGGTCCTGCGGCCGGCCCACGATCTGGCCGAGCACGGCGTCGAGGTCATCAGCGGCCGGCGGGTGATCGCCATCGAGCGCGCTGCCCGTTGCCTGCGGCTCGACGATGGTGAGCGACTGCACTATGACCGCGTGCTGCTGGCGACCGGGGCACGCGCCGTTCGGCCCGACGTGCCGCGCGCGCAGCTGCCTGGCGTAATCGCATTCCGGACCCTCGCGCATCTGCAGCACGTGCTGGATGCGTGCCGTGGTGGCGGGCAGGCGGTCGTGGTGGGTGGCGGGCTGCTGGGCCTGGAAACCGCTGCGGGGCTTGCCCGGCAGGGTCTGGAGGTGACGGTCCTGCATGCGGCAGATCACATACTGAACCGCCAGCTCGACGCGCCGGCGGCGGCCGTGGTGCAGCGCGCGCTCGAAGCCCGTGGCATTCGCTTTGAATTGTCCGCGCGTTGCACGGCCCTGACCGGCGACGCGCGGGTGGAGGCGGTCGAACTTGGCGACGGCCGCCGGGTGGCGGCGCAGTTGGTGGTGTTCGCGGTTGGCATCAGTCCGCGCACGGAACTGGCGCGTGAGGCCGGCATTGCCTGCAACCGCGGCGTGTTGGTGGACGACGCGCTCGCCACCTCCGATCCCCTGATCGATGCCATCGGCGAATGCGCCGAGCACCGCGGCGTGTGCTACGGCGTGGTGGCACCGCTGTACGAGCAGGCCGCCGTGTGGGCGCGCCGCGTGGCCGGCGATGACGCCGCCGCGTATGCCGGGTCGGTGGTGTCGGCGCAGCTGAAGGTCAGCGGTGTCGACGTCTTCTCCGCCGGCCAGATCGAGCCGCAAGACGGCGAAGCGCTGGTGCTTCACGACCCGACCGCCGGGGTGTACCGGCGCCTGAATGTGCGCGGCGACCGGGTGGTCGGCGCGGTGCTGGTCGGTGACGTCGCCGACGGCCCCTGGTTTCAGCAACTCATCGATGCCCGGACGGATGTCGCGGCGGCCCGCCAGGTGCTGCTGTTCGGCCGGGCCCTGGCCGAGCCGCGCCTGCAGCGCGTCGAGGCGTCCGCTTCCTGTGAGGACAAACCCATGCAAAAGACCCGTGTGGTGGTGATCGGTAACGGTATGGTCGGCCAGCATCTGGTCGACACCCTGGCCGAAACGGCGGCCGACCGCTTCGCGCTGACCGTGTGCGGGGAGGAATCCCGGCCGGCCTATGACCGCGTGCACCTGTCCGAGTATTTCGGCGACAAGACGGCGGACGAGCTGGCGCTGACCACGCCGGCGTTCTATGCCCGGCACGGATTCGAGCTGCGCACCGCCACGGCGGTGACGGCCATCGACCGCGCCGCCCGCACGGTGACCACCGCCGCCGGCGAGGAGCTGCCGTACGACAAGCTGGTGATCGCCAGCGGGTCGTACCCGTTCGTGCCACCGGTGCCGGGCCGTGACCGGCCGGGCTGTTTCGTCTACCGCACGCTGGACGACCTGGACGCCATCCGTGCCGCGGCGCAGGGCGCCCGCGTCGGCGTGGTGGTCGGTGGCGGGCTGCTCGGCCTTGAAGCCGCCAATGCGCTGAAGTCGCTGGGCCTGGAGGCGCATGTGGTCGAGTTCGCGCCGCAGTTGATGGCGGTGCAGCTGGATGCCGGCGGCGGTGCGCTGCTGCGGCGCAAGATCGAGGCGCTCGGCGTGGGTGTGCACACCGGCCGCAACACGCGGCAGATCGTCGACGGCGAGTCGTGTCGCCACCGCATGCAGTTCGCCGACGGCGAGCATCTTGAAACCGACCTGATCGTGTTCTCGGCCGGCATCCGCCCACGCGACGAGCTGGCCCGGTCGTGCGGTCTCGAGGTGGGCGAGCGCGGCGGCATCGTCGTCGACGACCGGTGCCGTACCGGCGACCCGGACATCTACGCCATTGGCGAGTGCGCCCTGTGGGACGGGCGCATTTTCGGCCTGGTGGCGCCCGGCTACCAGATGGCCAAGACGGTCGCCGCCGAACTGTCTGGCGGGCAGGGCGCCTTTGCCGGGGCCGACATGAGCACCAAGCTGAAGCTGCTCGGCGTGGACGTCGGCAGCATCGGCGACGCGCACGCCAGGACGCCGGGGGCGCTGTGCTACACCTACCAGGACGATCTGGCCGGCGTGTACAAGAAGATCGTCGTCGATGCCGAGGGCCGGCGCCTGCTGGGCGCGGTGCTGGTGGGCGATGCCGCCGATTACGGCAGCCTGCTGCAGTTCTGCCTGAACGGCATCGACCTGCCGGCGCAGCCGCAGGCGCTGATCCTGCCCGATGCCGGCGGCAAGCCCGCGCTCGGCCCGGACAAGCTGCCCGCCGAGGCGCAGATCTGTTCCTGTCACGATGTCAGCAAGGGCGCCATCGTCGCCGCCATCGACGAGGGCTGCACCACCGTCGGCGACCTGAAGACCTGCACCAAGGCCGGTACCGGCTGCGGCGGCTGCGTGCCCCTGGTCAAGTCGCTGCTGGAGGTGGAGCTCACAAAGCGCGGCCTTGCCGTCAACACCGACATCTGCGAGCACTTTCCCTACACGCGCCAGGACCTGTACCAGCTGGTGCGCGTGGGCGAGATCCGCACCTTCGACGCGCTGCTCGACAGACACGGCCGCGGGCGTGGCTGCGACATCTGCAAGCCGGCGGTGGCCTCCATCCTGGCCGCCTGCTGGAACGAGTACGTCCTGAAGCCGGCCCACGAGGGCCTGCAGGACAGCAACGACCGTTTTCTGGCGAACATCCAGAAGGACGGTACCTACTCGGTGGTGCCGCGTGTGCCCGGCGGCGAGATCACGCCGCAGAAACTGGCGGTGCTGGCCGACGTGGCACAGGAATTCGACCTGTACACCAAGGTCACCGGCGGTCAGCGCATCGACCTGTTCGGGGCGCGCCTGGATCAGCTGCCGGCCATCTGGAAGCGCCTGGTGGACGCCGGCTTCGAGTCCGGTCACGCCTATGCCAAGGCGGTGCGCACGGTGAAATCGTGCGTCGGCAGCACCTGGTGCCGTTACGGCGTGGACGACAGCGTGGGGCTCGCCATCCTGCTCGAGGAGCGCTACAAGGGCCTGCGCGCGCCGCACAAGCTCAAGTTCGCGGTGTCCGGCTGCACGCGCGAGTGCGCCGAGGCACAGAGCAAGGACGTGGGTGTCATCGCCACCGAACAGGGCTGGAACCTGTACCTGTGTGGCAACGGGGGCATGAAGCCGCGTCACGCCGACCTGTTCGCCACCGGCCTCGACACCTCGACGCTGATTCGCTACGTCGACCGCTTCCTGATGTTCTACATCAAGAGCGCCGATCGCCTGCAGCGCACCTCCGTGTGGCGCGACAACCTCGACGGCGGCATCGACTACCTGCGGGACGTGATCATCGACGACCGGCTCGGCATTGCCGCCGAACTGGAGGCACAGATGGGCCACGTCATCGACACCTACGAATGCGAGTGGAAAAAGACCCTGGACGACCCGGAGCGCCTGCGCCGGTTCAAGCCCTTCGTCAACAGCGACACACCCGACGAGACCATTCACTTCGTGCGCGAACGTGGCCAGGTGCGCCCGGCACGCACCGACGAGAAGCCGAGCGAGGTGACCGAACATGCCTGAGGCAGCCCTGGCCATGAACCAAGAAGCCAACGACTGGGTCGAGGTGTGCGCCCTCGACGACCTGCCGCACAACGCCGGCATCGCCGCGCGCGTTGCCGGCCGGCAGGTGGCGCTGTTCCACCTGCCGGCCGAGACACCGGCCGTGTATGCGCTCGACAACTGGGATCCGCTGGGTGAGGCGGCCGTGCTGGCACGCGGCATCGTCGGCGATCTTGGCGGTGCGCTCGTGGTCGCCTCGCCGCTGTACAAGCAGCACTTCAGGCTCGCCGACGGGCAATGCCTGGAGGACGCGGCGGTGCGTGTGACCGCCTACCCGGTGCGGGTCGATCAGGGGCGGGTGTGGCTGGCGGTGTCGTGAACGGGGGCGTGCGCACCACCTGTCCGTACTGCGGGGTGGGGTGTGGCGTGCTGGCCACGCCGGATGGCGCGGGCGGCGCGGCCATCGCCGGTGACCCGGCGCATCCGGCCAACTTCGGGCGCCTGTGTTCAAAGGGCTCGGCGCTGGGCGAGACGCTGGACCTCGACGGTCGCCTGCTGGAACCGCTGGTCGATGGTCGGCCGGTGGCGTGGGAGGCGGCGCTCGATGCCGTCGGCGAGAGCCTGCGTGCGACGTTGCGGCAGCACGGTCCGCAGGCGGTGGCGTTCTACGTGTCCGGACAGTTGCTGAACGAGGACTACTACGTCGCCAACAAGCTGATGAAGGG
>DQBD01000154.1:23685-32908 GCA_003526065.1 Gammaproteobacteria bacterium
TTCATCGGCGCCAACAACATCGACACCAACTCGCGCCTGTGCATGGCTTCCACCGTGGCCGGTCACACGCGGGCGTTCGGTGCCGACACCGTGCCCGGCTGTTACGAGGACCTGGAACTGTGCGACCTGCTGCTGCTGGTCGGCAGCAACACGGCCTGGTGTCATCCGGTGCTGTACCAGCGCATCAAGGCCGCCAGGGCAGCGCGCCCGGACCTGCGCGTGGTGGTGATCGACCCGCGTCGCACGCCGACCTGCGACATCGCCGACCTGCACCTGCCGCTGGCGCCGGGCAGCGACGTGGCGCTGTTCAACGGCCTGCTGGCGGCGCTGGACGCGCGCGGTGCGGTGGACGAAGCCTACGTCAGTGCGCATGTGGACGGTTTCGACGCCGCGCTGGCGGTGGCCCGCACCGAGACGCCGGACGCCGCCACCGTGGCGGCGGCCTGCGACCTGCCGGTCGGCGACGTGGCGCAGCTGTATGACTGGTTTGCCGGTACCGAGCGCGTGGTCACGGTGTTCTCGCAGGGCGTGAACCAGTCCGCCGTCGGCACCGACAAGGTCAACGCCCTCATCAACTGCCACCTGGCCACCGGGCGCATCGGCCGCCCGGGCATGGGGCCGCTGTCGTTCACCGGCCAGCCGAACGCCATGGGCGGGCGCGAGGTGGGTGGCCTCGCCTCCATGCTGGCCTGCCATCTCGACTATGCCGATGCGTCGCACCGCGCGCTGGTGCAGGCGTTCTGGGGCGGTGGGCCGATCAGCGCCACGCCGGGACTGAAGGCGGTCGACCTGTTCAGCGCCATTGAATCCGGCCAGGTGCGGTGGCTGTGGGTCATGGGCACCAACCCGCTGGCCAGCCTGCCGCAGGCGGACCGCTTTCGCGCGGCGCTGGCCACCTGCGAGCGGGTGATCGTCAGCGACTGCGTGCGCGACACGGACACCACCGCGCTGGCGCATGTCCTGTTGCCGGCCCTGGCCTGGGGCGAGAAAAGCGGCACGGTCAGCAACAGCGAGCGGCGCATCTCACGCCAGCGGGCGTTTCTGCCAGCGCCGGGGCAGGCGCGTGCCGACTGGTGGGCGCTGAGCCAGGTGGCGCAGCGGCTGGGCTTCCAGGGGTTTGACTACGTCGACGAGGCGGCCATTTTCGATGAGTACGCACGCCTGTCGGCGCTGGCCGGTGCCGCCGGCCGGGACTTCGACATTGGCGCCCTGGCCGGGCTGGATCGCGCCGCCTACGACGCGCTCGAACCGGTGCAGTGGCCGGTGCCGGCGGGGACCAGGCAAGGCACGGCGCGGCTGTTCGATGACGGCCGCTTCTACACGCCGGGCGGGCGGGCGCGCATGCTGGCCTGTGCCAGTCGTGCGGTGGGCAGCGCGCCGGACAGCGAGTATCCGCTCGTTCTGAACACCGGCCGGGTGCGCGACCACTGGCATACGCTGACGCGTACCGGCAAGTCCCCGCGCCTGTCCGGACACATCGCCGAACCGCTGCTGGAACTGAACCCGGCCGACGCCGCGCGACTGGGTCTGACGGACGGCGGATTTGCGCGCATCGACAGCCGTCATGGGGGACTGGTCACCCGCGTGGCGCTCGATTCCGGCCTGCGTGCCGGCGAGGTGTTCCTGCCCATGCACTGGAACAGGACCTTTTCCAGTACCGGGCCGGCCGATGCGCTGGTCGACGCGGTGCTCGATCCGGTCTCCGGTCAGCCGCAGTTCAAGCTGACGCCGGTGCGCGTCACCGCCGTGGCCCTGCCGTGGCGGGGGATGCTGCTGACACGCCAGCCGCGGGCGCCGGGCGACATCGACTACTTCACCCGTGCCCGGGTCGCGGGTGGCTGGCGCTGGCGCATCGCCGCCGCCCAGGCGCCGCAGGACGTGCGGGCCTGGGCACGTTCGCTGGCCGGCCCGCCGGCGGCCGACTGGCAGTGGCTGGAGTACACCGACCCGCTCGGCGAATGCCGGGTGCTGGCGATGGACGGTGACCGGGTCATGCTGGCGCTGTTCGCCGGTACCGAACTCGACTGGCTGGCCGACGACTGGCTGGCGGCACGCTTCGGCGAGGCGCTCGACGGGCCGGCGCGCAGGGCGTTTCTGGCCGGTGTGCCGGGGTCGCCGGGCGCTGATCCCGGGCGCACCGTGTGTGCCTGTCATCAGGTCGGGATCAACACCATCGTGCAGGCCATCGTCGAACGAGGCCTGGACAGTCCACAGGCGATCGGCGCGACGCTCAAGGCCGGCACCAACTGTGGTTCGTGCGTGCCGGAACTGCGGCAGATCCTGGCGGCCGCCGACCGGGCGGCCTGAGCGGCGGGACGGCCGTTCGGTTGCTTGACCGGCCGGTCAGCGGGCGGTGTAATGGCGGCGGTCGCCGATCGCCGGAATAACAACATGCCCCATGCCTGCCTGCGATCGCGCTCCCTGCTGTGGAGCGCGGTCTTTTCGTTGTTTCTTGCCGCCTGCTCCGAGGCGGAAAAGCCAGGCGCGGGCGGCGGGCCGGCGGCGCGTCCGGCATTGCCGGTGGTCACCGCTACCGCGGACACACGGCCGATGAGCGAAAGGGTTCGTGCCGTCGGTACGTTGCAGGCCAACGAGTCGGTGATGATTCGTCCCGAGCTGGCGGCCCGGGTGGAGCGCATTCACTTCCAGGAAGGCCGGCCGGTGGCGGCCGGCCAGGTGCTGATCACCCTCGACGCGGCCGAGTACCGCGCCCAGGTGGCGCAGACCGAGGCCACGGTCGAGGCCAACCGGCTCACCTTCGAGCGGGCGGCGGACATGGTCCGGACCAACATGGTGAGCCAGCAGGACTACGATCAGGCGCGCGCGCGCCTGGCCGAATCGCGCGCCTTGCTCGAGCGCCACCGCGTGATGCTGGAAAAAACAACCCTTCGGGCGCCGTTCGACGGTGTGGCCGGTCTGCGTCTGGTGAGTCCCGGTGCCTACGTGCAGCCGGGCCAGGACCTGGTGAACCTGGAGGACCTGGACCCGCTGAAGATCGAATTCCGCGTGCCCGAGCGCCACGCCGCCGCGCTGACGGTCGGTCGGCCGTTGACGCTGCGCGTGGACGCGGTGCCCGGCGGCGCGTTCACGGGCGAGATCTACGCCATCGACCCGCGCCTGGATGCCGCCACGCGCACCTTCGCGCTGCGCGGGCGGGTGCCGAACGGCGACGGCCAGCTGCGGCCGGGCATGTTTGCGCAGGTGGAACTGACGGTCGGCGAGCACCCGCAGGCGCTGGTGATTCCGGAGCAGGCCATCGTGCCGCGCGGCGAGCGTCTGTACGTGTTCCGGGTGACCGACGGCACGGTGGCGCTGGTGCCGGTGGTGACCGGCCTGCGCGAGCCCGGCATCGTCGAGGTGGTGCAGGGGCTCGCGGTCGGTGACACGGTGGTGACCGAGGGACAGATGAAGCTGCGCGATGGTGTGCCGGTGACGGCCACGGCGCAGGATGCCGCCTCGTGAAGCTGACGGACCTGTCAGTCGGCCGGCCGGTGCTGGCCACGGTGATGAGCCTGGTCATTCTGCTGCTGGGCCTGATCGCGTTCGAGCGGCTGTCGGTACGCGAGTACCCGATGATCGACACGCCGGTGGTGTCGGTGCGCACCATCTATCGCGGCGCCAGTGCCGAGATCATGGAAAGCCAGGTGTCGCAGCCGCTGGAGGACGAGCTGTCCGGCATCGAGGGCATCGACGTGATGAAGTCGGTGTCCCGCGAGGAGGTGTCGGAGATCACGGTCAAGTTCCGCCTGACGCGTGACCCGGACGATGCCGCCGCCGACGTTCGCGACCGCGTCGCACGCGCCCGCGGCATGCTGCCGGACGAGGTCGACGAGCCGATCATCTCCAAGGTCGAGGCCGACGCCGACGCCATCATGTGGCTGGCCTTCTACAGCGACCACCACACGCCGCTGGAAGTGTCCGACTACGCCGACCGCGTGGTGCGGGACCGTCTGCAGACGATTCCCGGCGTGGCGACGGTGTTGATCGGGGGCGAGCGACGCTATGCCATGCGCATCTGGCTGGACCGCGAGCGGCTCGCTGCCTACGGGCTGACACCGCTGGACGTGGAGACCGCGCTGCGGCGCGAGAACATCGAGGTGCCGTCCGGGCGCATCGAGAGCATGCAGCGCGAGTTCACGGTGCTGTCGGAAACCGACATGCGGACCGCCGAGCAGTTCGACCGGCTGATCATTCGCGAGGTCAACGGCTACCCGGTGCGGTTGCGCGACGTCGGGCACGCCGCCGTGGGCGCCGAGGACGAGCGCTCCGGGATCCGCGTCGACGGTTCGCCGGCGGTGGGCCTGGGGGTGGTCAAGCAGTCCACGGCCAACCTGCTCGAGGTGGCGCGCGATGTGAAAGCCATGCTGCCGCAGATTCAGGAGACCCTGCCGCCGGGCATGCAGTTCAAGGTCGGCAGCGACCAGTCGGCGTTTGTGGAGGATTCGATCCGCGCTGTCTACCAGACGCTGTTCGAGGCGCTGGCGCTGGTGGTGGTGGTGATTTTCGTGTTCCTGCGCTCGCCGCGCGCCACGCTGATCCCGTTCCTGTCCATCCCGGTGGCCATCATCGGCGCGTTCTTTTTCCTGTACGTGCTGGATTTCTCGATCAACGTGCTGACGCTGCTGGCGCTGGTGCTGGCCATCGGCCTGGTGGTGGATGACGCCATCGTGGTGCTGGAGAACATCTACCGGCGCATCGAGGAAGGCCTGGCGCCGCGCGAGGCGGCGCTGGCCGGCGGTCGTGAGATTGGCTTCGCCGTGCTGGCCATGACCATCACGCTGGTGGCGGTGTTCGTGCCGATGGCGTTCCAGACCGGCACCACCGGCCGCCTGTTCCGCGAATTCGCGCTGGCGGTGGCGGGCGCGGTGGCGGTGTCCGGTTTCGTCGCGCTGACGCTGGTGCCGATGCTGTGCGGGCGCATTCTCAGGCACTCGCAGCACAACGCCGCCTACCAGTTCACGGAGCGGTTTTTCGTGGCGCTGAACCGTGGTTACGAGAAGACCTTGCGGTTCGCGCTCAACGCCTGGGTGCTGGTGCTGGTGGTGGCACTCGGGGTGGGCGGCGTCGGCGCCTGGATGTTCACGCAGCTGCAGTCCGAGCTGTCGCCGTTCGAGGACCGTTCGGATTTCGTGGTGCTGATGCTCGGGCCCGAGGGCGCCACCTACGACTACATGTACCGCAACATGCTGCAGGCGGAGCAGATACTGGCCGACGTGCCGGAGATGAAGACGCTGTTCATGGTGGTGTCGCCCGGGGTGGCGCGTCCGGCACCGGTCAATGTCGGCGCCTCGTTTGCCACCGTCGTGCCGTGGCAGGAGCGCACGCGCAGCCAGTTCGACATCACCCGCGAGCTGGCGCCGAAGCTCGGCGCCATGCCGGGCGTGCTGGCGTTTCCCATCAACCGCGCCTCGCTGGGCATGGGCGGCTACCGGGAAACGCCGGTGCAGTTCGTGATGCAGGCCGACACCTGGGAGGAGTTGCAGGTGGCGGTCGACACACTGATGGCGCGGGCGGCGCAGAACCCGGCGCTGATCAACCTCGACACGGACCTGAAGCTGAACAAGCCGCAGCTGAAGGTGGACGTGAACCGCGACAAGCTGGCCAATCTGGGCATCGGCGCCGCCGAGGTCGGCCGCACCCTGGAGACGTTGCTGGGCGGGCGCGAGGTGACGCGCTTCAAGCGCGCCGGCAAGCAGTACGACGTCGTCGTCAAGCTTACCGACGACGCGCGCCGTCAGCCCACCGACCTGACCGACATCTATCTGCGGGCCGGTGACGGTTCGCTGGTGCAGGTGGACAACGTTGCCACCCTGCGTGAGGCGGTCGCGCCACGCGAGCTGAATCATTTCAATCGCCTGCGGGCGGCCAAGATCAGCGCCAACATCGCGCCGGGGCACGCCCTGGGCGAGGTGCTGGACTGGCTGGCGCGCGAGGCTCGGCAGATCCTGCCGCCGGGCGGGCGCATCGACTACGACGGCATCTCGCGCGAGTTCAAGGAAGCCAGCCAGGCGTTGATCTTCACGTTCGGTCTGGCGCTCGTGTTCATCTACCTGGTGCTGTCGGCGCAGTTCGAAAGCTTCCGCGATCCACTGGTGATTCTGCTGTCGGTGCCGTTGGCGGTGGTCGGCGCCGTCGCCGCGCTGTATCTGACCGGCAACACCCTGAACGTCTACAGCCAGATCGGCATGGTGATGCTGATCGGTCTGACCGCCAAGAACGGCATCCTCATCGTCGAGTTCACGCGCCAGTTGCGTGCTGGCGGCATGGCGGCCAAGGAGGCGCTGGTGCGCGCCTCCGTGTTGCGCCTGCGGCCGATCATGATGACCTCGGCCACCATGCTGCTGGCGGCGGTGCCGCTGGCCCTCGCCCGGGGAGCCGGTGCCGAAACACGGCACCCGATCGGCTGGGTGATCATTGGCGGTTTGTTGGTCGGGTCTGTCTTCAGCCTGTACGTGGTGCCCGTGGTGTACATGCTCCTGGCCGGGCGGCGAGAGGCACGTGTCGGTGAGACGGCCACGCCGCGACCCCACGCGGTCTAGCGGTGGTCGCCCACCAAGGCGGCGCACGGCCAGGCCTTGCGCTGCTGCTGATTCCACTGGCCAGCTTTCTGGGGCCGTTCATCGCCACCGGCATCGTGGTCGCGCTGCCGCAGATCGCCGAGGCGCGCGGCTTCTCCGCGGCGCAGGCCGGCTGGTACACCAGCGCCTATTTCGTGACCGCGGCGGTGTTCATGATGCCGGTGGCGCGGGCCGGCGACCTGTACGGCCGCGGACCGGTGCTGGCCTTGGGCGCGGCCACCATCGCGCTGACCAGCCTGTTGTGTGCCTGGGTGGTGGATCCAATCGCGCAGATCGGTCTGCGTCTGGTTCAGGGCGCCGGCTCGGCGTGCGTGTTTGGCACCAGTTCGGCGTTGCTGGCGCAATTGGTGCCGCCCAGTCGCCGCGGACGGGTGATCGGATTCAACATCACGGTGACCTACGTGGGTCTCACCGCCGGTCCGGCGCTGGGCGGTGTGTTGACGCAGGCGTTCGGGTGGCAGTCGCTGTTCTATCTGACCGGCGTGACAGGTCTGCTGGTGGCGCTGGCGCTGTGGCGCGGGCTGCCGTCGACGCGGGCCAGCGGTCATGGCGGGCGCTTTGACCTGACCGGGGCGCTGCTGCTGGGGGCGGCTCTGGGTGTGTTCTGGCTCGCTTCCGGCCGCCCGCAGCACTGGGATGCGCTGGTTCTGCTGGTGCTGGCCGGCGTCTTGCTGTGGCTGTTCGTTGCCCACCAACGGCGTGCAACGGACCCGTTGATCGACCTGCGCCTGCTGGCGCCCGGCCAGGGCTTGCGCTACTCCGCCAGCGCGGCGCTGTTGCATTACAGCGGCGTGTTCGGCCTGAGTTACGTGCTCAGCCTGGTGCTGCAGCAGGGGATGGGCAGCGGCGCGGCGCGCACCGGCCTGCTGCTGGCCGTCCAGCCGGTGCTGCAGACGGTGTTGGCGACGCCGGCCGGACGCCTGGCCGACCGTCTGCCGGCGCGTTACCTGACGGTGGGTGGTCTCGTGCTGACGTCGACCGGGCTGGCGCTGGTGACGCTGGTCGGGGTGACCGGCGTCTATGGCCTGCTGCCGGTGGCGCTGGGCTGCATTGGTGTCGGTACGGCACTGTTCGTGCCGCCGAACCAGCACGCCGCACTGGGTGCGGTGCCGCCGTCGGCGTTCGGCCTGGCGGCCGGCGTCATGCAGACCGCGCGCTTGGTCGGCCAGATGGCCAGCATGGCGCTGGCGGTCCTGTTGCTGGGACTGTTCGAGCCGTTGTCGGCGACCGATCACCGGCACGCCCTGACGGCAGCCGGCGCGGTGTTCCTTGCCTTGTGCCTGGGGGCGTTGACGGCGGCAGCCCGGCGCCCGGTGGTCCAGCCCTGATGCGCCGTTCGAGGTTGGGAGAATGATGTGGACTGGCTGAACATCGAGTTCTTGGCGCCGGCGATGCGGCACGCGCACGTGTGCGACCTGCTGGAGGCGGCCGGAGCGCTGGCGGTGACCAGCCTTGATGCCGCCGACTGTCCGGTGCTGGAGCCGGCGCCGGGGCAGACGCCGTTGTGGCCCGAGGTACGGGTGGTGGCGCTGTTTGCCGGCGACTACGACCCGCAGCCGTTGCAGGCGTTGCTGCGTGCCGGTGGCTTGGTGGCCGTCAGCTGCGAACCGTTGACCGACGACGACTGGGTGCGCCGTGGCCAGGACGTGACGGTGCGCCATTTCGGCGGGCGCTTGTGGGTGTGCCCGGCGGATGCGCCGGCGCCGGCGCCGGATGCCTGCGTGTTGCGCCTGGATGCCGGGTTGGCGTTCGGCACCGGGTCACACCCCACCACCGCCGGGTGCCTGCGCTGGCTGGCCGAGCACCCACCGCGCCATCTCGAGGTCGTCGACTAC
Source organism: Gammaproteobacteria bacterium (assembly GCA_003526065.1). Next base: position 32,099 of record DQBD01000154.1, read on the forward strand.
GGCTGCGGCTCCGGCATTCTGGCGGTGGCGGCGGCGTTGCTGGGCGCCCGTCATGTGCAGGCCACCGACCTGGATCCGCAGGCGCTGCGCGCCACGGCCGACAACGCCGGACGCAATGCGGTGGCGGACCGGGTGCACGCATGTGAACCGGCGGCGCTGTCGGCGCCGGTGGATCTGGTGCTGGCCAACATACTGGCGCCGGTGCTGATCGACCTGGCGCCAAGCCTGGTGGCGTTGCTGCGCCCCGGCGGGGTTTTGCTACTATCCGGCGTGCTCGAATCTCAGCTGGAAGGCCTTGTGTCCGCATATTCGCCGGCTCTGCAGTTCAGGCCCGCCCGTGTCGATCAGGGGTGGGTGTGTGTGGAGGCCGTAAAACAGTGAACGCGCAGGCGGCGTTGTTGCGATGCCCTGCGTGCGGCACGGTGTTCCGCGCGCCGCCGCAACTTCCGTCGCATCGCAGGGTGCGCTGTGGTGTGTGCCACGAACTGTTCAGCGCGCCGGTGTCGGATACCGACCCCATACCGCGTCCCGCCTACGCCTCGGCGGCAGCGGCGACGGGTGCCGGTGGCGGCGGCATCGTGCGGGCCGGTGCGCTGGTCGCGCTGGTGCTGCTGCTGGTGGCCCAACTGGCATGGTTGGCGCGCGACCGGCTGGTGGTTTATCCACGCTTTCACGCGCTGTATGGCGTGGTCTGTCACTACCTGGGCTGCCAGGTGCCGGCATTTCGCGACCTGTCCGCCATCGACATAAGCGCCGCCCGGGTCACCTCGCATCCCGAGTATGCCGACGCGCTGCTGGCGGTGGTGTCGC
>DQBD01000154.1:33173-33322 GCA_003526065.1 Gammaproteobacteria bacterium
ACGTCTGTTCGAGCCAGCCGAGTTTCTGCCGGCGTTGAACCAGGGCGAAGAAATGTTCGCCGCCGATGCCGCCGTGCACGTCCGCTTGCCGTTGGCGGACCCCGGTACCGAGGCGGCGAGTTTCCGTTTCACAGTGCACTGACAGGCCG
>DQBD01000154.1:33568-41294 GCA_003526065.1 Gammaproteobacteria bacterium
CGCGGCTGCCACGGCCGGTCGCATTGGGCTACCATGGCGCCCCGGTTGCTACCCGCGGGCAACGCGACCGGCTCTGAACTGATCAACGGACCTGCCCCCGTCGTGTCGGACGTTGTGTCGGCCTCGCGGCGGCGTTCCCAGGGAGCCTAAGAATGAAGCCTGCCGATGTCAGCGTTCCTGCGGATCAGGGTTTGGCGGTGCCGCTGCCTGGCACCTGCGCCGACCAGCCGCTGGGGCAGTGCGTCGAGACCACGGTGCGCCGTTACCTGGACGCGCTGGGCGACAGCAGCCCCACCGACTTGTACCAGTTGCTGCTGTCACAGATCGAAAAGCCCTTGTTGGCGGTAGTGATGGAGCGCGCGCGCGGCAACCGTTGCCGTGCTGCCGAGATGCTTGGCATCAACCGCAACACCCTGCGCAAGANNAGATCGGCGATGACGCCATGGCGGCGCTTCAGGCGCATGACTGGCCGGGCAATGTCCGCGAACTGGAAAATCTCGTACGCCGCTTTGCCGCCCTGTACTCGGACGAGGTTATCACCATCGACATCGTCGAGCGGGAACTGGTCGAACCGGTCCCCGCACCGGCGGAGGAACACAATCCGGCGTCCGAAAGTCTGGGGGCGGCCATCGAATATCACCTGTCGCAATATTTCGATGCGCATGGCGAGGATCTGCCGCCGCCCGGCCTGTATGACCGGGTGCTGCGGGAACTGGAACGGCCGCTGATCAACCTGTCGCTCTCCGCGACGCGGGGCAACCAGCTGCGGGCCGCGGAACTGCTGGGTCTGAACCGCAACACCCTGCGCAAGAAGCTGCAGCAGTACGGGCTTTGAGTTGAATGTATTGACGGTGTGTCGGCAGGGTGCCGCACGCCGCGTTTTTGCTTTTCTCCTGACAGGTTTGCCGTGACACACAGCGTACGCCGCGCCCTGCTCAGCGTGTCGGACAAGACGGGCGTGGTGGATCTCGCCCGCCGCCTGGCCGCCCTGGGCATTGAGCTCGTTTCCACCGGTGGCACCTGCCGCGCCCTGCGCGAGGCCGGGCTTACGGTGCAGGAGGTGGCCGAGGTCACCGGATTTCCGGAAATCATGGATGGCCGGGTCAAGACCCTGCATCCGCTGATCCATGGCGGGCTGCTCGGCCGGCGTGGCCCGGACGACGCGGTGATGGCGGCGCACGGCATCGCGCCGATCGACCTGCTGGTGCTGAACCTGTACCCGTTCGAGGCCACCGTGGCGCGTCCCGATTGCACGCTGGAGGAGGCCGTCGAGCAGATCGACATCGGCGGACCGGCCATGCTGCGCGCGGCGGCCAAGAACTTCCGTCACCTGGCGGTGCTGACCGAGCCGGCGCAGTACGACGCCGCCATCGGCCAGATCGAGGCCAGCGGCGGGGTGGGGGACGCCGAGCGTTTCGCGCTGGCGGTGGCGGCCTTCAATCACGTCGCCAATTACGACGCCGCCATCAGCGATTACCTGTCCTCGATCGGTCCGGACGGTGCGCGCGGCGAGTTCCCGGGTCAGGCCAACGGCCGCTTCGTGAAGGTGATGGACCTGCGTTACGGCGAGAACCCGCATCAGCAGGCGGCGTTCTATCGCGATCTGTACCCGGCGCCCGGTACGCTGGCCACGTTCAGGCAGCTGCAGGGCAAGGCGCTTTCCTACAACAACCTGGCCGATGCCGATGCCGCCTGGGAGGCGGTGCGCAGCTTCCAGGCGCCGGCCTGCGTGATCGTGAAGCACGCCAACCCCTGCGGTGTGGCGCTGGGCGCCAACCTGGCCGAGGCGTACGAGCGCGCCCATGCCTGTGACCCGACGTCCGCTTTCGGGGGCATCATCGCCTTCAACCGGCCACTCGACGCTGCCGCGGCCGAGGCCATCATCGGCCGGCAGTTCGCCGAGGTCATCATCGCCCCGGCGGTGGACGCCAGCGCCCTGGCGGTGACCGCCGGCAAGCCGAACATCCGTGTGCTGGAGATACCGCCGGGTGACGGGCGCAACACGCACGAGGTCAAGCGGGTCGGCTCCGGCATGCTCATTCAGACTGCCGACACGCACGTGCTGGCTGCGAGCGATCTCAAGGTCGTCACGCGCCGCGCGCCCACGGCCGCTGAACTCGACGACCTGGTGTTTGCCTGGGAGGTGGCCAAGTACGTCAAGTCCAACGCCATCGTCTATGCCGGTGACCGGCGCACGCTGGGCATCGGCGCCGGGCAGATGTCTCGCGTCGACTCGGCGCGCATCGCCGCGCTGAAGGCGGCCGAGGCGGCGTTTGAACTGACCGGCGCGGTGATGGCGTCGGATGCGTTTTTCCCTTTCCGCGACGGCCTCGACGCCGCCGCGGAACGTGGTATCGCGGCCGTCATCCAGCCCGGAGGCTCGATGCGTGACGCCGAGGTGATCGCCGCCGCCGACGAACACGGCATGGCCATGGTGTTCACCGGCGTGCGCCACTTCCGTCACTGAGGCGGCATGCAGACCGCTTTATTGCTCATCGTCGGCCTGGTCCTGCTGCTCGGCGGCGCCGAACTGATGATCCGTGGCGCCACGCGGCTGGCGGTGGCCACCGGTCTGTCACCGCTGGTGGTGGGCCTGACCGTGATGGCGTTCGGCACCAGTGCGCCCGAGCTGGCAATCGGCGTCGATGCGGCGCTCAGCGGTGTGCCGGCCATCGCCGTCGGCAACGTGGTCGGTAGCAACATCGCCAACGTGCTGCTGATACTGGGCCTGAGCGCGCTGGTGGCGCCGCTGCTGGTGGCGCGCCAGTTGATCCGGTTGGACGTGCCCGTGATGCTGGCAGTGTCGGTGCTGGTCATGGCTCTGGCCTACGACGGGCGTATCGGTCGTGTCGAAGGGGCGGCGCTGGTGCTCGGGGCAGTGGCCTACACGGTTGTGCTGATCCGTCTGGCGCGGCGCGAGTCGGCGGCTGCCCGGGCGGCCGAGGATGTCCCCGATCCGAGCGTGCGCGCGGTGTGGTGGCGTGACCTGGCGCTGGTGTGCGTCGGCCTGCTGGTGCTGGTGCTGGGCGCGCGCGCGCTGGTGACGGCGGCTGTGTCCGTTGCGTTGGGACTCGGCATCAGCGAACTGGTGGTGGGTCTCACGGTGGTGGCCGTGGGCACCTCGCTGCCGGAAATCGCCGCGTCCGCCGTGGCCACGATGCGGGGTCAGGGTGAGATGGCGGTCGGCAACGTGGTGGGCAGCAATATCTACAACCTGCTGGTGGTGCTCGGCGCGAGCGCCGCGGTTGCCACGGGCGGGATGCCGGTCAGCGCGGCGGCGCGCACCTTCGATCTGCCGGTGATGACGGTGGTGGCGTTCGCCTGCCTGCCGATTTTCTTCAGCGGGCACCGCATCGCCCGTTGGGAAGGCGGCCTGTTCCTGGGCTACTACATCGCCTATACCGCGTATCTGTTGCTGGACGGGACCGGCCATGACGCCGCGCCACTGTTCGGGCGGGTGATGATGGGATTCGTGGTGCCGCTGACGGTGGTCACGCTGGCGGTGGTGACGGTGCGCGCCTGGCGCGCCCGGCACGCCGGCTGAACGTTATCTGGAAGAGGACGATCCGTGAAACTTCTGGTGATTGGCTCGGGTGGCCGTGAGCACGCCCTGGCCTGGAAATTGGCGCAATCGCCACGTGTGCAGCAGGTGTTTGTGGCGCCCGGTAACGCCGGGACTGCCGGTGAGCCGAAGGTAGCCAACGTCGACATCGCCGCCGAGGACGTGGCTGGCCTGCTGGCGTTTGCGCAGCAAGAGCGCATCGATCTGACCGTGGTCGGTCCCGAAGCGCCCCTGGTGGCGGGCGTGGTGGATGCCTTTGCTGCCGCCGGGCGGCGGTGTTTCGGGCCGCGCCAGGCGGCGGCGCAGTTGGAGGGCAGCAAGGCGTTTGCCAAGGATTTCCTGCGCCGGCACCGCATTCCCACCGCCGGGTACGAGACCTTCGACGACCTCGCGGCGGCCCTGGACCATGTCGAGCGGCGGCCGCTGCCGATGGTGATCAAGGCCGATGGGTTGGCTGCCGGCAAGGGCGTGGTGATCTGCGACAGCCGCGAGCAGGCGCGCGCCGCGCTGCAGGCAATGCTCGGCGAAGGTGCCTTCGGTGGCGCCGGCGCGCGGGTGGTGGTCGAGGACTTCCTGGACGGCGAGGAAGCGAGCTTCATCGTCATGGTCGACGGTGGGCATATCCTGCCGTTGGCCAGTTCGCAGGATCACAAAGCACGCGACGACGGGGACCGTGGCCCGAATACCGGTGGCATGGGGGCCTATTCGCCGGCGCCGGTGGTGACCGGGCCGGTGCACGCGCGCATCCTGCGCGAGGTGATCGAGCCGACCGTGGCGGCCCTGGCTGCCGAGGGCACGCCCTACACGGGGTTTCTGTATGCCGGTGTCATGATCGACGTCAACGGTGCCCCGCGCGTGCTCGAGTTCAATTGCCGCCTGGGCGACCCGGAAACGCAACCCCTGCTGCTGCGCCTGCGTTCGGACCTGGTGGGTCTGATCGAGGCGGCCCTCGATGGCCGGCTCGACCGGGTCGAGGCCGAGTGGGATGCGCGACCGGCGCTGGGCGTGGTGCTGGCGGCGGCCGGCTATCCCGGGGATTACGCCAAGGGCACGCCGATACCGGCCTTGCCCCGGCCGGATCCGGCGGATGCCAAGGTGTTTCACGCCGGTACGGCCCTGCGGGACGCGCGGGTGGTGACCGCGGGCGGCCGGGTGCTGTGCGCCACCGCCCTGGGTGACACCGTGGCGCAGGCGCAGCAGGCGGCCTATGCGCTGGTGCGGGACGTTGCCTGGCCGCAGGCGTACTACCGCAGTGACATCGGTTACCGGGCGGTGGCGCGCGAGCAGGCGACGGATTGACGGCGTGCCGGCAGGGGGCCGGGACGCCTTCGAGCAGGATGACACGATGAGCACGGTCGACGTCGCGGCGGTTGCCGCCTATCTCACGGATCTGCAGGATCGTATCTGCGCCATGCTGGAGGCCGAGGACGGCCGGGCGCGCTTCCTTGAGGATTCGTGGCAGCACGCCGCCGGCGGTGGCGGGCGCACGCGTGTGCTGGAAGGCGGCGCAGTCATCGAGCGGGGCGCCGTGAACTTCTCGCACGTGCACGGCTCGGCGTTGCCGGGCACCGCCAGCGAACGCCACCCGGGGCTCGCCGGCTGTCGGTTCGAGGCGCTGGGGGTGTCTTTGGTCACCCATCCGCTGAATCCCTACGTGCCGACGTCGCATGCCAATGTGCGTCTGTTCGTGGCGCACCGGCCGGACGACGCCCCGGTGTGGTGGTTCGGCGGTGGCTTCGACCTCACCCCGTACTACGGTTTCGACGAGGACTGCGTGTTCTGGCACCGTCAGGCACAGGCTGCCTGCGCGCCGTTCGGCGTCGAGCTGTATCCGCGCCTGAAGCGCTGGTGCGACGAGTATTTCTGCAATCACCACCGGGGTGAGCAGCGGGGCATCGGCGGCATCTTCTTCGACGATTACGACGCCGGCGGCTTCGCGCGGGCATTCGCCTTCTTGCGCAGCGTCGGCGAACACTACATCACTGCCTATCAGCCGCTGGTGGCGCGTCGCAAGCACACCGCCTACGGCGAGCGCGAACGCGACTTTCAGCTGTTCCGGCGCGGTCGCTACGTGGAATTCAACCTGCTGCACGACCGTGGCACGCGCTTTGGTATCCAAAGCGGTGGCCGGGCGGAGTCGATCCTGGTGTCCATGCCGGCGTTGGCATCCTGGCGTTACCGCTGGCAGGCCGAGCCCGGAACGCCGGAGGCGGAGCTGACCGAGAAATACCTCAGGCCACGCGACTGGTTGGCCTGACGGCGTCGGTTCAGCTGCCGCACCAGGCGGCCGGGTTGACCGGCTTGCCACGGTGGCGAATCTCGAAATACACGCCGCTGGCATCGCCCCGGTCACCCACGGTGGCGATGACCTCGCCTCCACGCACGCGCTGGCCGGGCCGTTTGAGTACGGCATCGTTGTAACCGTAAAGGCTCATGTAGCCTTCGCCGTGATCGACGATGACCAGCAGGCCGTAACCGCCCAGTACGTCGGCATATACGACCTTCCCGGCGTGGATGCTGCGCACCGAGGCGCCGGGCTTGGCATCGATCACCACGCCGTCCCAGCGGGTACGTCCGCTTGCCCGTGAGCTGCCGTAATTCGCCTTGAGGCGGCCGCTGATCGGCCACGGCAGGCGCCTGCGCAGCGCCGAGAAGCGCTGGCCGGACAAGGTGGGTGTGGGCTCGGCGCTCACCAGCGGGCCGAGCTTGGCACCATCGGCCGGCGTTTTGTCGCGGCGCGCGCGCTGGCGTTCCTGCTCGCGTTCGCGCTCGCGCGCTGCACGCCGGGCGATGTCCCGCAGCAGCGCGTTCAACTCGCGGCGATCCTTTTCCAGCGCCTGCACCCGCTGTTCGCCGCGGTTCACCTGTTCCTCGGCGCGCGCCAGTAACGCCTTGCGTTCCTCGCGCCGCGCCGCGAGCTGCTGCTGCTGCCGTTCGAGATCCTGCTGCCGCTGCGCCAGCGTGTCCGCATCGGCGGCGATCTGCAGCTCGCGCTCGGCGAAGCGGTCCAGCTGGGCCTGCAGGGTCTCCAGGCGCGTTACCTGCGCCTGTGCCAGGTAACGCTGGTAGCGCAGGTGGCGCGCCAACACGGTGGGGTCCTGCTGTTTCAGCAGCAGTTTCAGGCGGTCCCCGGCGCCGCCCCGCGCGGCCAGCGCCAGGCTGCGAGCGAGCGTGTGGCGGCGGCGTTCGATGTCCGCCTGCGCGGCCTCCTGCTGGGTGCGCAGCTCGCGCAGTCGCTGTTCGACGGCGTTGACTTCTGCCTGTGTCTGGCGCAGGCGAGCGTTGACCTGCGCCACCTGGCGATCGGCCTCGGCCAGGCGTTCGCGCAGGTTGTCGCGTTCGAACAGTTGTTTGCGCAAGGTGCCCACGGCCTGGCCAAGTTCCTCGGTCAGGCGTTCCAGGCGTGACTTGGCGTGCGCCGCTTCGTCGGCGCGGGCCGGTGTGATGCCGCACAGCAGCAGTACGACGGCCAGGCCGACCGGCAGCAGAATATTGGGGACGATGGACACCGGGCCGGACGGTCGGGGTGAATCAGGCAGCGCGCATAGTAAACTTTCGCTCGCGCTGCTCCCAGCGCCGCGTTTTGCCCGAGTGTTTTCCCCGCATGGCTTTCATTCTCGCCAATATCGAATTGTTCGCAGCCTTCACCTGCGTGGCCGCCCTGCTGTGGCTCACCTATCAGGTCGAGGGTTTGCTCGGTTACCGCAGCGTGCCGCCCGGTGACGCCGTACGCCTGATCAATGACGGCGCCACGGTGCTGGACTTGCGCCCGGCGGAGCAGTTCGCCGCCGGTCACCTGGCCAGTGCGGTTAACCTCGCGCCGGACGCGGCTGCCGGCTGGTTGGCCAAGCAGCGCAAGGCCAAGCAGCGCCCGGTGGTGCTGGTGACATCGCCGCGTCAGTCACTGTTCGGCCTGGCGCGCGCGCTGCGCGGGCAGGGCGTGGAACAGGTGTATGTGCTCAAGGGCGGCGTCGGTGGCTGGGCCCAGGCGCAGCTGCCACTGGTGAAATGACCCGTCGCCACGTTTCAGGTTCAGGATTGTCAGTCATGGTCACGATTTATACCGGCGCGCTGTGTGGCTACTGCGCCATGGCAAAGCGATTGCTGCAGGACAAGGGCGTCGCTTTCACCGAAATTCCGGTGGACATGGACCCGGCGCGGCGC
>DQBD01000154.1:41567-46006 GCA_003526065.1 Gammaproteobacteria bacterium
GGCTATGACGATCTCGCTGCCCTGGAGCGGGCCGGAAGGCTGGACGCCCTGCTGGCCGGCGAGTAACCGCTTTTTACGTTCGAGGAAATTTCCATGTCCGATTCGGCCGGCGCGGCTGCCCAGGCGCCGCAGGCGCAGTTCAACATCCGCCGCATTTACCTGAAGGACATGTCCTTCGAGTCGCCCAAGGCACCGCAGATATTCGACAGCAACGCGCAGCCGCAGATCGACCTGCAGTTGGGGGCGGGTGCCGCGCAGGTGGGCGAGAACCTGCACGAGGTGGTGGTCAACGTCACCGCCACGGTGCGCAGTGGCGAAGACACGGTGTTTCTGGTCGAAGTCCAGCAGGCCGGCCTGTTCCACATCGAGAACGTCGCACCCGAGCAGCTGGGCTGGGTTCTGGGCGTGACCTGTCCGAACGTGTTGTTTCCCTATGCCCGCCAGGTGGTGTCGGACGCGACGGTGGCCGGCGGGTTCCCGCCGCTGCTGCTGTCGCCGGTGAACTTCGAGGCGCTGTATCAGCAGCATCTGCAGCGCCAGCAGGGCGCAGCGGGCGACGGTCAGGTCACTCACTGATCCGGCCGACTCGGTCGTGACCGACACACTGGCGGTACTGGGCGCCGGCTCGTGGGGCACGGCGCTGGCCATCGCGCTGGCGCGCCGCGGTCATGCCGTTCGCCTGTGGACGCGCAGCGCCGCTGATGCCGCGGCCATGAACGCGCTGCGTGTGAACGCGCGCTATCTGCCGGATCTGGTGCTGCCGACCGGAGTGACGGCTACGGCCGCGCTCGACGCGGCGGTGGCGGGTGCCGACGGCGTGCTGGTGGCGGTGCCAAGCAGTGCCTTTCGGGAACTCCTGCGGCAGTTGGCGCCGCTGGCCGACTGGCGGCAGCTGGCCTGGGCCAGCAAGGGCTTCGAACGCGATTCCGGGAACCTGTTGCACGAGGTGCTGGCCGAGGAATTGGGCCCCCAGGTGGAAGGTGTCGTGATTTCCGGCCCGAGTTTTGCCGCCGAGGTGGCCCTGAATCTGCCGACGGCGCTGGTGGTTGCCGCCCGGCAGGCGGCGGATGCCGACGCCTGGGTGCGGCGTCTGCATGGCGACGCGCTGCGCGCCTATCGCAGTGATGATCCGATTGGTGTGCAGGTGGGCGGTGCGGTCAAGAACGTGCTGGCGATCGCCGCCGGTATGGCCGACGGTGCCGGGTTCGGCGCCAATGCGCGGGCGGCGCTGGTGACGCGCGGCCTGGTCGAAGTGCAGCGGCTCGGCGTGGCGCTGGGCGCCCAGCCGCAGACGCTGCTGGGCCTGGGTGGTCTTGGTGACCTGCTGCTGACCTGCACCGACGACCAGTCCCGCAATCGGCGGCTGGGGCTGGCCTTGGCGGCGGGCAAGACCCTGCAGCAGGCCAGCGAGGCGCTGGGGCAGGTGGCCGAGGGTGCGGTCACCGTCCGGGCCGTACAGCGCCTGGCGCAGCGATTCACGGTGCAGATGCCCATCTGTGCGGCGGTGTACAGCGTGTTGTACGAGGGATGCGCGGCGCGTGACGCCATGCAGGCGCTGCTGGCGCGCGCGCCCACGGACGAGTTCTGAAGTCAGGCCGTATGCGGTCAGCTGGCGCCTGCGTAGCCGTGCTGGCGCCAGGCCTCGAATACCGTGACCGCCACCGCGTTCGACAGGTTGAGGCTGCGGCTTCCGGGGCGCATGGGCAGCCGGAGTATCTGCGTTGGCGCCAGGGCGTCCAGCACGGTGTCCGGCAGGCCGCTGGTCTCGGCGCCGAACAGCAGGGCGTCGCCCGGCTGATAGGCCACATCCGCAAAGGCGCGCCGGCCGCGGGTGCTGAACGCCCACAGCCGTGGGTGGCCGAGCGCGGTCAGGCAGGCGGCCAGGTCTGGATGGCGGCGCACGCTGGCGTACTCGTGGTAGTCGAGGCCGGCGCGGCGCAGGCGCGCATCGTCCGGCTCGAAGCCGAGCGGCTCGACCAGGTGCAGGGCGGCGCCGGTGTTGGCGCACAGCCGTATGATGTTTCCGGTATTGGGCGGAATCTGTGGTGACAAGAGAATGACGTGGAACACGGGCACCAGATGCTGAGCGAAGCCGAGTTGCTGCGCACCGAATTTTGCGGCCTGCAGATGCGCACGCCGCTGGTGCTGCTGTCCGGCTGTGTGGGATTCGGGCAGGAATATACGCGCGTCGCCGGCTTCAGCCACAGCGACGTGGGCATGGTGGTGCTCAAGGGCACCACGCTGGAGCCGCGCCTGGGTAACGCGCCGCACCGCTTGGCCGAGACCCCGGAGGGCATGCTGAACGCCATCGGGTTGCAGAATCCGGGCGCGCGGGCGGTGGTGCGCGACATTCTGCCGCGACTGGATTATTCCCAGACGCTGTACGCCGCCAACGTGTCCGGCGCCACGGTGGAAGAGTACGCCGAGGTGACGCGCATCTTCGACGACTCACCGGTCGCCGCGATCGAGCTGAACATCTCGTGCCCCAACGTCAAGGCCGGTGGCGTGCAGTTTGGCAACGATCCGGATATGTCGGCGCGCGTGGTCAGCGCGTGTCGAGAAATGACCCGCAAGCCGCTGATTACAAAGCTATCGCCAAATCAGACCGACATTGCCGAGAACGCCCGCCGCTGCATCGAGGCGGGAACCGATGCGTTCGCTGCCATCAACACGCTGCAGGGCATGGCCATCGACCTCAAGGCCCGTCGGCCGGTGCTCGGCAACCGTCAGGGTGGCTTGTCCGGGCCGGCGATCAAGCCCGTGGCGCTGCTCAAGGTTCGCCAGGTATACGAGGTGGCGAAGGCGCACGGCGTGCCGATCATCGGCCAGGGAGGCGTGGCGGGTGCCGACGATGCGCTCGAGTTCCTGCTGGCCGGCGCCAGCGCGGGGGGGGTCGGAACGGCGCTGTTCTACGACCCGCTGATCTGCCCGACCATCAACGCCGGCATCATCGACTACCTGCGTGCAGGCCGGCACGCGGGGGTGGGGGAGCTGGTCGGCGCGCTGGCCTGGTAGCGAGGGCGGGCGGTGCCCGTCGCCACACCTCGCCCGACGGCAGCTCAGCGACCGGCCCGGCACAGTGCCCATACGTCGACCCGTGCCACGCCGGCGCGCTTCAGTGCCGTGGCCAGCGCCCCTACGGTGGCGCCGGTGGTCATGACATCGTCCACGATCGCGACGTGGTCCAGCGCCAGCAGGGGCGACACGTCGAATGCGCCGCGCAGGTTGCGTCGGCGCTGCGCCGGCGCCAGGCCGGACTGCGGCGCGGTGTGCCGCTGGCGCCGGCAACGGTGGCTTTCGACCGGAATGCTCAGGCGCCGGCCGACCTCGCGGGTGAGCACCTGCGCCTGGTCGTAGCCGCGCTGGCGCAGGCGGGCGTCGTGCAGTGGCACCGGCATCAGTGCCTGTGGTCGCGGCCATTGGCCGTTGCGGGCCGCCTCGGCCAGCAGGGCGCCGGTCAGGCGGGCGAGACCCAGGCGCCCGCCGAACTTCAGGCCCTGCACCAGCCGGTCCAGCGGTGGCGCGTAATGGAAGGCCGCGTGGGCAGCATGCTGTGGCGGTGCGCGGCGCAGACAGCGGCCGCACACACTGCTCAGCGGCAAGGGTTCCGCGCACAGCCGGCAGGCGTGGCCCAGCCACGGCAGGTCCGCGCGGCAATCCGTGCACAGCGGCAGCCGGCGGTCACCGTCGGCGCCGCACAGGGTGCACTGCGGCGGCAACACGAACGCCAGCAGGGCGTCGAGCTTTTCGTCAACTTTTCTTCGCATGCCAGGTTGACAAGGGTCGGCCCGCCGCTATTCTGACGCCCGCGGCGCCCGCCGCACCGTGATGTTTTTCACCCTCCGGAGTCCGCCTGTGACCGCCATCCGCCACGACTGGACGCGCGACGAGATCCGTGCGCTGTTCGATCTGCCGTTCAGCGACCTGCTGTACCGCGCCCAGTGCACCCATCGTGCCCACTTCGACCCGAACGCAGTGCAGGTAAGCACGTTGCTGAGCATCAAGACCGGTGCCTGCCCGGAGGACTGCGGCTATTGCCCGCAAAGTGCCCACCATGCGGCAGACCTCGAGCGTGAGGCGTTGATGGATGTGGAGGCGGTGGTCAGCGCCGCGCGGGCCGCCCGCGATGCCGGCGCCAGCCGCTTTTGCATGGGGGCCGCCTGGCGCAGCCCGCGCGAGAAGGACTTCGGCCGGGTGCTGGACATGGTGCGCGAGGTCAAGGCGCTGGGCCTGGAGACCTGTGTGACGCTGGGCATGCTCAAGGGCGATCAGGCGACGCGCCTGAAGGACGCCGGGCTGGACTACTACAACCACAACCTCGATACCTCGCCCGAGTATTACGGCGAGATCATCACCACCCGTACTTTCGATGACCGGCTCGATACCCTGGCGCAGGTGCGCGAGGCGGGCGTCAATGTGTGCTGCGGCGGCATCGTCGG
>DQBD01000154.1:46264-46433 GCA_003526065.1 Gammaproteobacteria bacterium
TCGTCGGCATGGGCGAGTCGCGCGATGACCGGGTCGGCCTGCTCGAATCCCTGGCCAACCTGCCCGAGCACCCGCAAAGCGTGCCGATCAACTACCTGGTGCAGGTGGCGGGCACCCCGCTGGCCGGTACCGCGGCGCTCGATCCGCTCGAGTTCGTGCGCACCATCGC
>DQBD01000187.1:0-2898 GCA_003526065.1 Gammaproteobacteria bacterium
GATGTATTCAGCGGTGTCCGCCCAGGGGCAGGATGCCCCGGCATCAATCGATGGCGATCGCCATCGATTGATGGAGCGCGGCGCGGGCTTGGCCCGCGTCGCTGCGAGCTGAAAAAGTCCAGGGATGGAGTGTTTCAGCATCTGTCAGAAGAAACCCAGCGCCTGCTCGCCGTAGCTGACCAGCACGTTCTTGGTCTGCTGGTAGTGGGCCAGCATCATCTTGTGGCATTCGCGGCCGATGCCGGACTGCTTGTAGCCGCCAAACGCCGCGTGCGCCGGGTACAGGTGATAGGCGTTGACCCATACGCGGCCGGACTGGATGGCGCGCGCCATGCGGTGGCAGACGTTCTGCTCGCGCGACCACACGGCGGCGCCCAGGCCGTACAGCGTGTCGTTGGCGATGGACAGCGCTTCTTCCTCGTCCTTGAAGGTGGCGACGGACACCACCGGGCCGAAGATTTCCTCCTGGAAGATCCGCATGCGGTTGTGGCCCTGGAACACGGTCGGCTCCACGTAATAGCCGCCGGCGAGATCCCCGTCCAGCGCGCGCTGCGCGCCGCCGGCCAGCAGCTGCGCGCCTTCCTGTTTGCCGATGGCGATGTAGGAGAGGATCTTCTCCAGCTGCTCGGGCGAGGACTGGGCGCCGACCATGGTGTCGGTGTCCAGCGGGTCGCCGCCGCGGATGGCGGCCACGCGCTTCAGTGCCCGTTCCATGAAGCGGTCGTAGAGCGATTCCTGGATCAGCGCGCGCGACGGGCAGGTGCAGACCTCGCCCTGGTTGAGCGCGAACATGGCGAAGCCTTCGAGCGCCTTGTCGAAGAAGGCATCGTCGCGGGCGCCGACATCATCAAAGAAGATGTTGGGCGACTTGCCGCCCAGCTCCAGCGTCACCGGAATCAGGTTGGCGGACGCGTACTGCATGATCAGCCGCCCGGTGGTGGTCTCGCCGGTAAAGGCGATCTTGGCGATGCGCGGGCTCGACGCCAGCGGCTTGCCGGCCTCCACGCCAAAGCCGTTGACCACGTTGATCACGCCCGGTGGCAGCAGGTCCTGCAGCAGTTCCATCAGCACCAGAATCGACACCGGCGTCTGCTCGGCGGGCTTGAGCACCACGCAGTTGCCGGCGGCCAGCGCCGGGGCCAGCTTCCACGTGGCCATCAGCAGCGGGAAGTTCCACGGGATGATCTGCCCCACCACGCCCAGCGGCTCGTGAAAGTGGTAGGCCACGGTGTCGGCGTCGATCTGCGACAGGGCGCCTTCCTGCGCGCGCAGCACGCCGGCGAAGTAGCGCCAGTGGTCCACCGCCAGCGGCAGGTCGGCGGCCAGGCTCTCGCGGATGGGCTTGCCGTTGTCCCAGGTCTCGGCCACCGCCAGCGCTTCGAGGTTCTGCTCCATGCGGTCGGCGATCTTCAGCAGCAGCGCCGCGCGCTCGGCGGGGGCGGTCTTGCCCCAGGCGGTCCTGGCGGCGTGGGCGGCGTCCAGCGCGCGCTCGATGTCCTGTGCGTTGGAGCGGGGAATTTCGCAGTAGGTCTTGCCGGTGACCGGCGTGATGTTGTCGAAGTACTCGCCCGACGCCGGCGGCAGCCACTGGCCACCGATGAAGTTGGCGTAACGGGACTTGAGGCTGACCTTGGCACCTTCGGTGCCGGGGGCGGCGTAACGCATGGCGGACTCCTCCTGCGCTGGGGGTATGCTGTGCCGGTCATCATAACCGGCCCCGCCACCCCCATCGGAGGCACCATGAAACGCCTGCTGACCGCCCTGTTTCTGCTTGTTGCGCCGGCCCTTGTCGCGGCCGCCGAGTCGCCCGAAATCGGCGCCCCGGCGCCGGCCTTCAGCCTGCCGGACCAGGCCGGCAAGACGCACGCCCTGGCCGACTACGCCGGCCGCTGGCTGGTGCTGTACTTCTACCCCAAGGACGACACGCCCGGCTGCACCACCGAGGCCTGCAATTTCCGCGACGACATCGTGCGCATTCGCAAGCTGGACGCGGAAGTCGTCGGCGTCAGCGTGGACAGCGTCGCCTCGCATGCCGAGTTTGCCGAAAAGCACAGCCTGCCGTTCCCGCTGCTGGCGGACGTGGGCGGCGCCGTGGCGGCGTCCTACGGTGCGCTGCGCGACCTGATGGTGATGAAGCTGGCCAAGCGTCACACCTACATCATCGACCCCCAGGGGCGTGTCGCCCAGCGTTACCTGGACGTCGATCCCAAGACCCACGCGGCCGAGGTGGTGGCCGATCTCGAACGTCTGCAGAAGGCTGGCGGCTGACGCGTCTTGGCGGACACCTTACCGGCGGTTAAGCTTTGCCGGCCGTCCGCGGCACACCCGTCCCGACGACAAGGCCCGGCCAGAGGAGAAGACGATGCAAGGCCTGATGATGAACTACCCGCTGACGCTCACGTCAATTCTCAAGCGGGCGAAGGATCTGTTCGCCGACGGTGAGATCGTCACCCGCGAACCCGGGGGGGTGCACCGCTACACCTACGGCGAGTTCTACGACCGGGTGCTGCGCCTGATGGGGGCCCTGAAGGCCGCCGGCGTGAAGCCCGGCGACCGTGTCGCTACCTTCGCCTGGAACCGCTACCAGCACCTGGAGCTGTACTTCGCGGTGCCGTGCCTGGGCGCGGTGCTGCACACGCTGAACATCCGCCTGTCGACCGACCAGCTGACGTACCTGGTCAATCACGCCGAAGACCAGATGATCTTCGTCGACGAGTCGCTGGCCGACCAGCTGGTGCCGCTGCAGGAGCACTGCAAGGGGGTCGAGCGCTTCGTGGTGATGCGCGAGGGCGGCAATGAGACCTTCGGCCTGCGCGGCGAGACCGAGTACGAGGATTTCCTGGCTTCCGGCACGCCGGTGACCGAGCTGCCGGAGCTGGACGAGAACACCGCCTGCGC
>DQBD01000187.1:3222-13022 GCA_003526065.1 Gammaproteobacteria bacterium
CTGCACACCATGGCCATCGGCATGGCCGACGTGATGGGCCTGTCGCAGCAGGACAGCGCGCTGGTGTTCGTGCCCATGTTCCACGTCAACGCCTGGGGGCTGCCGTTCGCCGGCGTCATGTTCGGTGGCAAGCTGGTGTTCCCGGGGCGCAACCCACAGGCCGCCGACGTGGTGGAGCTGATCCGCGGCGAGGGCGTGACCTTCGCCGCCGGCGTGCCGACCATCTGGATGATGGTGGACCAGTACCTGCAGGAGCACGGCGGCGACCTGGGCGCCCTGCAGCGCGTGGCCTGCGGCGGCTCGGCGGTGCCGGCGGCGCTGATGCGCGCCTTCGACGAGCGCTACGGCGTGCCCATCGTGCAGCTGTGGGGCATGACCGAGCTGTCGCCGCTGGGCACCGTGTCGCGCCTGAAGCGGAGCATGCGTGACGCCAGCGCCGAAGAGAAATACGCCGCGCGCCTGAAGGCCGGCATTCCGGTGCCGGGTATCGAGATGCGCATCGAGGGCCCGGACGGCGAAATCCTGCCCAACGACGGTCAAAGCGTCGGCGAGCTGGTGGTGCGCGGGCCGTGGGTGATCAGCAACTATTTCAAGATGGAAGGCTCGGGCAAGTCCTTCACGCCCGACGGCTGGTTCAAGACCGGCGATGTGGCGGCGCTGGACGCCGACGGCTACATGCGCATCGCCGACCGGGTGAAGGACCTGATCAAGTCCGGTGGCGAGTGGATCTCCAGCGTGGACATGGAAAACGCGCTGATGGCCCATCCGGCGGTGGCCGAGGCGGCCGTGGTGGCGCGCCCGGACCCGAAATGGGACGAGCGGCCGGTGGCCTTCCTGGTGCCGCGGCCGGGCCGCGAGGGCGAACTGGCCCCGGAGGCCGTGCAGACCTTCCTGGGCAGCAACGGCGATTTCGCCAAGTGGCAGATTCCGTATGCCGACGACATCCACCTGATCGACGCCATTCCGCGCACGTCGGTCGGCAAGTTCGACAAGAAGGTGCTGCGCCGGCGCTGGGAGTAGGCCGGCGTCAGCCGCCGCCGAGCAGGTAGGCGGCGGTCAGGTTGTCGTACAGCGCGCAGCCGGTGCTGATGAACAGGCGCCACGCGCCCGGCGCGGCGGCCGGTGGCTGCGCGAGCAGCGCCAGCAGGTCGGGCGGTGATGTGCCGTCGATCAGCCCGCGCGCCCGCCAGGCGCGCAGGTCGCCGTAGTTCAGCGCATCGGCGGAATCCACCCACAGCGCGGCGCGGCCGGCCCACGCATCGGTGAGCTCCCGCTGGCCGGCGGCGTCGGCGCCAAGGCTCAGTACCACAGGCGGTGCGGACGGCGGCGGGGCGCAGAAGGCCCGCGCGCTGGTGGTGGCCAGCAGCCAGGCGTCGCAGGCCGGATCGGTCCGTGGCGCGACCCGGCACGGCAGCCCCGCGTCGCACAGTGCCCGCGCCGTTTCCGCCGCGCGCGCGGTGTTGGCATCGACCAGTTCGATGCGTTCCAGCGTCCGCGCGGCGGCGCAGTAAATCGCCGCGTAGTAACCCACCCGGCCGGCGCCGACGATGCCGATGCGGCGGGCCTGCGGCGCCAGTGCCGCCAGCGCCAGCGCGGCCACCAGGCCGGTGCGGGCGGACGACAGCAGGCAGGCCTCCAGGCGGTCGGTGACGTACTGTTCGGCGGCGTCGAGCACCAGCAGCTCGCCGACCGTGATCTGTCCCGGCAGCCGGCGTTGCGCGCGGTTGGTGCCGACGATCTTTACGGTCTTGAGCGCGTCCTGCCCGCGGCGCACCACGCACGGCATGAGTCGGAAGTCGCCACCGTCCGGATCGTCCAGCACCCGCTTGGGCGGCATCTGCAGCTGCGCCCGCCCGGCGGCGAGGTCCGCCAGATACCGACGCGCGAAGGCCAGGTAGCCGGCCGGGTCGGCCGTCAGGCGCCGATGAACGGTGGCTTCGTCCCAGTGCCGGCAGGGCAGGGCGTGCGCCTGCAACGCCGCCGGCAGCCGGACGCCTTCACCCATCCAGTTTCATCAACCGCCGGGCGTTGCCGGACAGCATCGCTTCCTTCTGTGCCGGCGGCACGGCCAGTGCGGCGATGCTGAACAGCGTGTCGCGGGTGAAATCCTCGCCGCCGCTGCCGTCGAACGGCGCGTCGGTGCCGAACAGCAGCCGCTCGGCGCCAAGGAACTCGTACGCCGCCGCCAAGCCGCCGACCGCGCCCATCAGGGCCGTGTCGCCGTAGAAGAGACGAAAGTACTCGTTGGCCGGGCGCGCCAGCTTTTCGGCCGCGGCGCGGATTTCCGGCATGTTCGGCTTGCCGTAGATGGCGTCGATGCGGGCGGAGAAGGCGGGCGCCATGGCCGCCGCGTGGTGGGTGATGATCTTGATGTCCGGGTGGCGGTCGAACAGGCCGTCGAACACCAGGCGCGTCATGGCGGCGGTGGTCTCGTAGGGCCAGCCGAACACCTGCCAGATCCAGTACTTCGAGTGATCCTCGCCGCGGTAGTCGGGCTGGTTGCCGCCGCGCGCCGGGTGCAGCCAGACGGGGTAGTCGTGCCGCGCCATGACGGCGAAGAAATCCCGGAACTCCGGC
Source organism: Gammaproteobacteria bacterium (assembly GCA_003526065.1). The sequence goes on from DQBD01000187.1 coordinate 5,800, forward strand.
CGGTCGAGCGGTACGCCGGCGGCCGAGGAATAGATGAGCACGCCCTTCATGCCCAGTTCGGTCAGGCAGCGCTCGGCCTCGCGGGCCATGTGTGCCGGGTCGTTCATGGCCACCGTGCCGACCGGGATGAAGCGCCCGGGATGCTGCGCCGCCATGGCGACGATCTCGTCGTTGGCCAGGCGCGCCAGGTCGGCCGCGGTGGCCGGGTCGCCCATGGCGATCTCGATCGGCGGCGAGGACAGCGTGATCACCTGCGCGTCCACGCCGTGACGGTCCATGACGGCCAGACGCGCCGGCAGATCGACCAGCTGCGGCATGGATTCGAGCAGGCCGCCGAGGTAGTCCGGCCCCGTCATCTTCTGCTTGAGCGCGGTGTAGAAACGCGTCGGCATGACGTGGGTGAAGCAATCGATCTTCATTTGGAAACTCCTCCTTCGGGTCGGCGCCAGACGGTGGCCAGCCACGGTTGCAGGTGGCGTGGCTGGCCGGCGGGTCGATAGTAGTGCTCGAGTTCCTCGAAGCCGGCGGCGCTCACGTACGCCCGCCAGCTGTCCAGGGTGTGAAAGGCGCCGTAACGCTCGCCCTGCCAGCCTTCCTCGTCGTTACCGCGCGGGTTGCTGGCGAACAGCACGCCGCCCGGCTTGAGGGTGGCGAACAGGGCCTGCAGCACCGCCGGCAGGTCGGCGCTGGGTACGTGGAACAGCGACGCGTTGGCGAACACGCCGTCGAAATGTTCGGGCGGCAGTTCCAGGTGCAGAAAGTCCTGCTGCCACACCTCGCAGCCTGAGTGGGCCCGCGCCATGGCGCAGAACTGCGCCGATCCGTCCAGGCCGATCGCGTGGTGTCCGAGGGCGCGAAAGGCGATCAGGTCGCGACCCGGCCCGCAGCCGAAATCCAGCACCGTGAACGGCGGTTCGCCCCGGATGTGCCGAAGCAGCGCGTCGCGGTTCTGGCTGACGTCGTGATCGCGCGTGCCTTCCCAGAACGCCTGCGCGTGGCGGTCGTAGTGGCCGAGCGTGCGCTCGCTGATGGGCGGTAGGGAACGGTGGGGCATGGATGTAGGGGCGGTAAGTGGCGACTGTGCAGGGTGTCCAGCATATCCCCGTGTCAGCCGCCCGGCGGTTTCACCAGCCGGGCCGGGTCGATGGGCGTGCCGCGGTAGCGGATCTCGAAATGCAGCATGCCGCGTCCGTCCCCGGGGCTGCCCATGCTGGCGATGGTCTGGCCGGCTGTCACGGTGCTGCCCTCGGTCACGTTGATCTGTTGCAGATGGCCGTAGGCGCTCAGGTAGTCGGCGTTGTGCTTGACGATCAGCAGGTTGCCGTACTGGCGCAGGCCGTTGCCGGCGTACACGACGGTGCCCGCCGCAGCGGCACGTACCGGCTGACCGATGCGCCCGGAGATGTCGAGGCCCTTGTTGCCGCCATGGGACGCCGAAAAGCCACGCACGGTTGTTCCTGCAGTGGGCCAGCGCCAGTCGGCGATGGGCGTGGCGGGCGGGGCAGCGGAGCCCCCGGGCAGGCGCAGCCGTTGGCCCGGGTAGATGGTGTAGGGCGGTCGCAGGCCGTTCAGGCGGGCCAGGGTGGGGTAGTCGGTGCCATGCCGGCGGGCGATGGAGGCCAGTGTGTCGCCACGCTGCACGCGGTATTCGCCGCTGGCTGCGGAGGACGCCGGTACGCCGCGCGCGGTGGCCGACGGCCGGCTGGCGCAGCCCGAGATGGCGAGCACCACCACCAGCAGGCCGATGAACAGCAAGCCGGGGAAGGACGCCTGGGCCGGCGCGCGGGCCTCAGCTGCGACCGTGTCGCAGCGGCACGAAATGCGCTGCACCCAGCAGTTCCTCGTGCACACCGGTGGCGGTGCGGGTAAAGCGCCGAAGCGCCTGTTCCTTGCTGCCGACCGGGGCGATCAGTCGTCCGCCGTCGGCCAGCTGCTCGAACAGCGCCGGCGACAGGGAGGCGGCGGCGGCCGTCATGAGGATGCCGTCGTAGGGACCTTTGTCGGCCAGGCCGCGGCTGCCGTCACCGACCACCAGCGCGACATTGCGGATGCGAAGGTCGCGCAATACGCGTCGCGCGTGGGCGGCCAGGGCGCCGATGCGTTCGATGCTGACCACTTCCGGTATCAGCGCTGCCAGCACGGCGGTCTGGTAGCCGCAGCCAGTGCCGATTTCCAGCACCCGCCGCATCGGCGGACCTTCCAGCAGGGCGCTGGTCATCTGCGCGACGGTCAGGGGCTGTGAGATGGTCTGACCGTGGCCGATGGGCAGGGACACGTTGTCGTAGGCGCGGCTGGAGAGTGCTTCATCCACGAACAGGTGCCGCGGCACGTGGCGCATGACGTCCAGTACACGCGGATCGAGGGGCGCCAGTTCGGCCAGCGTCTCGATCAGCCGGTCACGGGTGCGCTGCGAGGTCATGCCGATACCGGCAGCGCGTTGCGCCGCGCCGATATCGCCGCGGAACGGTGTGTTCATGGGTGCGCCTGGGCGCCGGGTCTACGGAAAAACGGGGCAATCTCCGATGGGAGATTGCCCCGCGTCGTATTGGTCGGGACGAGAGGATTTGAACCTCCGACCACTTGACCCCCAGTCAAGTGCGCTACCAGGCTGCGCCACGCCCCGAAATCATGTTTTGATGCGATTTTGCGCATCACGCTTTCAAAATGGCCAGGACCTCTTCCAGCTCCTGTCGCATCTGGCGCACCAGCTGCGTCGTGCGGTCGGCATCCTGACGCCCGGTTTCACCACCCAGTTGCTGGCGCGCGCCGCTGATGGTGAACCCCTGATCGTACAACAGGCTGCGAATCTGGCGGATCAGGATTACGTCCTGGCGCTGATAATACCGCCGATTGCCGGTGCGTTTTGCCGGCGCCAGCTCCGGGAATTCCTGTTCCCAATAGCGCAGCACGTGCGGTTTGACGCCGCACAACTCGCTGACCTCGCCGATCCCGAAATAGCGTTTTCCGGGTATCGGCGGCAGCTGGTCATTCTGTGACGGCTCCAGCATGTGTGTCGACGCGGCGTTTGAGCTGTTGGCCGGGTTTGAACGTTACCACACGGCGCGCCGTGATAGGTATTTCCTCGCCGGTCTTTGGATTGCGGCCTGGGCGCTGGTTCTTTTGACGCAGGTTGAAGTTGCCGAAACCGGACAGCTTGACGCCCTCGCCGCGCCCCAGCGCCGCGCGCATGTGATCGAAAAACGACTCGACGATCTGTCGCGCCTCGCGCTTGTTGACCCCCAGTTCGCTGCACAGCAACTGCGCCATCTCGGCCTTGGTCAGGGTGCCGTTCATGTCAACCTCGCAACTGTGCCTGGTGGGTATCGACCAGTGCCTGCAGCAGGCGCGCCATCAGCTGGTCCACCTCGGCATCGGTCAGGGTGCGCTCGGTGGCCGACAGGGTAAGGCCAAGGGCAATGCTTTTGTAGCCTGCCGGCACGCCCGCGCCCAGGTAAACGTCAAACAGCAGCAGATCCTGAACCGGCGCCTGGGTACACGCGCCGCGCGCGGTGGCCAGCAGATCGGCGCCGCTGACGTCCTGCGGTACCAGCACCGCCAGGTCGCGCCGCACGGTCGGGAACCGCGATACCTCGCGGTAGACCGGCGTGTCGGCGTCGGTCAGGGCGGTCAGCTCGATTTCGAACACCAGCGCCGGCATGAGCTTCAGGTCGGCTTCGATCTTGGGATGCAGGCGTCCGAGCCAGCCCACCGGCTGGCCGTCGCGCAGCAGGCGGGCGCTCTGGCCGGGGTGCAGTGCCGGGTGCTCGGCGGCGACAAAGCTGAAGGCGTCCGCGCAGCCGGTCAAAGTCAGCAGTGCCTCGACGTCGCCCTTGAGATCGAAGAAATCGACGGACTCCTCGGTCAGTGCCCACTGCTCGGGATGGCGCAGGCCACCGATCAGGCCGGCCAGCATCATGTCCTGGCGCAGGCCGTCGTCAGCGTTCAGGAAACGCAGGCCGGTCTCGAACAGTCGCACCCGCGTCGCCTGACGGTTGACGTTGTGGGCGTAGGCATGCAGCAGGCCTGGCCACAGGCTGGTACGCATGACGGCCAGTTCGGCCGACAGCGGGTTGGCCAGTTCGAGCGGCGGCGTGTGCGGGTCGATCAGCGCCTGCAGGCGCTGATCGACGAAGCTGTAGGTGATGGCTTCCTGGTAGCCGCGATCGGCCAGCGCCAGGGCCAGGCGCTGGCGGGACAGGCACGCGTCGTCGGCGGCCGGGAAGTTGGCGCGCGGCGTCGGTCGCACACTGGGCAGCCGTTCGTAGCCATGCACGCGGGCCACTTCCTCGATCAGGTCTTCCTCGCAGGCCAGATCGAAGCGCCGGCTTGGCGCCTGGGCCTGCCAAACGCCGGGCGCCTGCGTGCTCAGGCGGATGTCGAGCCGCTGCAGCAAGGCTTCCACGTCACTGTGCTCAAGCGAGGCGCCGAGGACGTGTTCGATGCGGGCGTGGCGCAGTGTGATCGGTGCCGGCTGCGGCAGGTGTGCCTCGGACAGGGCTTCCACCACCGGGCCGGGACGGCCGCCGCACAGGGAAACCAGCAGCTGCGTGGCGCGTTCGATGGCGGCGCGTTGCAGGTTGGGGTCGACGCCGCGCTCGAAGCGGTGCGAGGCATCGGTGTGCATGCCAAGGCGCCGCGCCCGCCCGGCCACCGCGCGCGGCGCAAAGAAGGCGCTTTCGAGCAGCACATCACAGGTGTTGTCGCCGACCGCCGAGTCGGCGCCGCCCATGATGCCGGCCGCCGCCAGTGGCTTTTCGGTATCGGCGATCAGCAGCCACTGGTCGGCATCCGCGGCCAGCTCGAGCGTCTGTTCGTTCAGCAGTTGCAGGCGTTCATCCGGGCGACCGTGGCGTACCACGATGGCGCCCTCGACGCGTTGCAGGTCGAAGGCGTGCAGCGGCTGACCGAGTTCCAGCAGCACATAGTTGGTGACGTCGACCACCGGCCCCAGGCTGCGCAGGCCGGCGCGGCGCAGGCGCTCGCGCAGCCACAGCGGTGTCTGCGCCTGCGGGTCGATGCCCTCGACCACCCGGCACAGATAGCGCGGGCAGGCGGCCGGTGCCTCGAGCCGCACCTCGACCGTGCGTTCGCTGGCCGGGGGCACGGGAGTCATGGGCGGTGCGGTCAGCGGCGCCTGGGTCAGTGCCGCCAGTTCGCGTGCCAGGCCGGCGATGCTCAGGCAGTCGCCGCGGTTGGGGGTGAGTTCGACCTCGATCAGGTGGTCGTCGAGCGCCAGGTAGTCGCGCAGCGGCATACCGAGCGGCGCGTCGTCCGGCAATTCGAACAGCCCGGCATGACCCTCGCCGAGGCCGAGTTCCTGCGCCGAGCACAGCATGCCCTCGGACACCTGGCCGCGAATCTTGCTCTTCTTGATGTGCAGCCCGCCGGCCAGGCGCGCGCCGATGCGCGCCAGCGGCACGTGCAGTCCCGGCCGGGCATTGGGCGCGCCGCAGACGATGTTCAGCGGTTCGCCGTCGGCGTCCACCTGCACCTCGCACAGGCGCAGGCGGTCGGCATCCGGGTGCGGGCGGGTGCTGGCGATGCGGGCGACCACCACCTGTTCCGGTACCTCGGCAACCGGTTCGACGGCGCCGATTTCGATGCCCGCCATGGTCAGGCGCTGCGCCAGACCGGCGACGTCCACAGCCGGGTTACACCACTCGCGCAGCCACGCTTCACTCACCAGCATGGGAATTCTGCCTAGTTGAACTGGCGCAGGAAGCGCAGGTCGTTGTCGAAGAACAGGCGCAGGTCGCCGATGCGGTACTGCAGCATGGCCAGGCGCTCCACGCCCATGCCGAAGGCGAAGCCGGTGTAGCGCTCGGCATCCACGCCGACGTTGCGCAGCACGTTGGGGTGCACCATGCCGCAGCCGAGCACCTCGAGCCAGCCGGTGTGCTTGCACACCCGGCAGCCGGCGCCGTCGCAGATGACGCAGCCGATGTCGGCCTCGGCCGACGGCTCGGTGAAGGGGAAGAACGACGGCCGAAAGCGGATCGGCAAATCCTCGCGGCCGAAGAACTGGCGCAGGAAGTCGATCAGGATGCCCTTCAGGTGAGCGAAGCTGACGCCCTCGTCGACCATCAGGCCTTCGACCTGGTGGAACATCGGCGTGTGGGTGAGGTCGGAGTCGCGCCGGTACACGCGGCCGGGGGCGATCAGCTGCACCGGCGGCGCCTGGCGCTCCAGCACGCGCACCTGCACCGGCGAGGTGTGCGTGCGCAGCAGCAGCCCGGACGGCAGGTAGAAGGTGTCGTGCATGGCACGCGCCGGATGGTCGTCCGGAATGTTGAGCGCGCCGAAGTTGTGGAAATCGTCCTCGATCTCCGGTCCTTCCTCGACATCGAAGCCGATGCCGCGGAACAGGGCCTCGATGCGCGACAGGGTGCGTGTGACCGGGTGCAGTCCGCCGGGTTGTTCGCCGCGGCCGGGCAGGGTGACGTCCACCCGCTCGGCCTGCAGACGCGCCAGCAGTGCTGCTTCGCCGAGGATCTCGCGGCGGGCCCCGAGTGCCGTCTCGATGGTCGTCTTGGCGGCATTCACGGCACGGCCGAAATCGCGCCGCTGTTCGGGCGGCAATTGCGGCAGCTGGCGCAGCAGTTCGGCTACGGCGCCTTTCTGGCCCAGGTAGGCGACACGCAACTGCTCGAGTTTCGCCTCGTCATGACATTCGCCGATGGCGAGTTCGGCCTGGTGGGCAAGCTGTTGCGGGTCGTTCATGGGGGTGGCCGAGACAAAAAAGGGCAGACCGGGCTGCCCTTTAATGCGCGGTTCGGAAACCGCAGTTACTGCGCGAGGGCCGCCTTGGCCTGCTGGGCCAGCGCGTCGAAGGCAGCAGCGTCATGCACGGCCAGGTCGGCCAGCACCTTGCGGTCCAGCTCGATACCGGCCTTGTTCAGGCCGTTCATGAACGCGCTGTACGACAGGCCGGCCTGTCGCGCGCCGGCGTTGATGCGCACGATCCACAGGGCGCGGAACTGGCGCTTGCGCTGGCGACGGTCGCGGTAGGCGTACTGACCGGCCTTGATGACGGCCTGGTTGGCAACCCGGAATACCCGGCTGCGGGCACCGTAGTAGCCCTTGGCCAGCTTCAGGACTTTCTTGTGGCGGGCGTGGGCGATGACGCCGCGTTTGACTCTTGGCATGGTTCAGTGACTCGTGCGAGTTGGAAAGCCGCTTCAGGCGTGCGGCAGCATCTGGCGCACGGCCGGCGTGTCGGCCGC
>DQBD01000189.1:0-4509 GCA_003526065.1 Gammaproteobacteria bacterium
GCGTGACCATGATGACGGTCGCCGAGGTGCTGCGCTTCCTGCACAGTTCGCACCCGGCACAGGCGGCATAGCGCACGGGGAGCGCGCCGCGCCTGTGCGATGGCAGGTGCGGCGCCATCCGGCGTGCCCCGGCGCCGCGCAGAGGCGGCTTCCCCGGCCGCATCGTGTTCTGACCGACTGCGCACCGGCACGCCGTCGCCCGGCGAGCGGGTCAGAACGCCTTTTGATCTGACTGCTTGACGGGAAAGGTTCCGTTACCACCGCCAGCATTGCCAAAGAGTGCGACTCGCCTCACCTTAGGCTCTCCTCTCACTGAATCGCTTTCTATGACGCGCAACGCCAATGCTCTGCGGCGCGCGCTTTTGGCGCGTCCGAATGAAGCTATTTGTTAGGCCTGGCAAATGCCTGAGACATCAGGCTATGATTTTCAAGGCGATGTACGGCACAAGATTCAAAATGAAGATGGCAATCTTGTAAGAACCCAAATACTGAAAATACAAGCGCGGGAGCCCAGACTCAGATACTCCCATAAGACGGCTGTGGAAACTTGAAATCGGCTTTCCGAGCAGTGCGATCGCAATTGATGTAACGATCATAACGCCGATGTTGATAATCGAGCACCAGCCAAAAAATTGTGTAAGTTGATCGATTGACATTTGGTTTATCTCCATTAGTTACATGCAGGGAAGGTCGTAACGCCTGAGTTGAGCGGCGTTTGAGGCGGCAGGCGCTTTTGGAGACAGCAAGATGACTGGCGGAAACAATGTCCGCGGCAGCGACTTGTTGGGCGTCAACTCATCGGCCTTCACTGCATTAGAACGTGGGATAAATTTAAGCCGGCAAGCCAGCGCTCTACCCCCAAGGCATTCATGACAAGTTCTACCGAGAATGCAGCCAAAATCATACCCATGATGCGAGTCAGAATTGATGCGCCGCCCTGTCCGAGGACACGCATTATGGGAGTCGCCAGCAGTAATAGAATTAACGTCATGCCCAAGACAGCCAACGTGATCGCGGCCGTTATGGCCTGAGTTGGAATCGAGTGCAGGCTGTTGTCTGTAAGCAGAATGACGGCCAGGATCGCGCCCGGAGTGGCTGTTGCCGGAATAGCCAACGGAAAAACAGCAATGTCATGCCCTGGCTCCTTCTTGGCATTCGCTGCTCCGGAGCCGAAAATCATCTGTAACCCAAAAAGGAACAAAATGATTCCACCACTCAATTGGAACGATATGAGTCGAATGCCCATTGCCGTCAAAATCAACTGACCTACAACAATTGCGCCAAGCAGAACGGCGGCAGCATACGCTACTGCACGAATGGCTGTCTGGCGCCTTTGGGCTGCATCCATTCCTCCAGTCAAGGCGGTAAAAATTGCGAGCGTTCCGATTGGGTCTATTGTGGCCCAGATTATCAGTGAATCTTGCAGAAGCTTGTCGAAATCCAGCATAGAGGTGCTCGGTTGAAATCCGTTGATTCTTGTGGCAAATGCACGCAAATAAGCGTCAATAAAGAATAAAACCCCACGAACAGGAAGTCTTAGCGTCTAACGTTAAAGCTCACTCGACGGTGAAGGTGGGGGGAACCCGCTGTGGCCGATCGGGTGGAATGCAGGGTTATGCATATTTTGCTTGATGGCGCAGAGTTAGAACGTTGCAGTCCACGCAGACTGCCGCCACACCAGCCCAAATCAATCTTAACGGCCAAGACGCACAAAAATCACAATATAGCGAACAATGAACGGTGCGCCAAGCCCCAAGATCCAAAGAGAACGGCCGACGGGGCTCTGTGTAAGCTTGTGACGAGGTAGGAAGCCAAACGCCAAGAACCCGAGTCCCAACAATAAACCTAAAACGCCGCACTCTGAAGCGAAGACCGGAAATACCTGACTCAGAGGCCCAACACCGGAGAAAAGTAGGGCAAGCACAATGCCAGCGAGGGGGAGCAGAAAGCCTAAAACGCCTGCAATGGCTCTAAGCATGGTCAGTATGCATAACGTTCGCCTTCAGGCGCGCGCCGCTTGCGGTGCGTCGACCTGCAAGCCGTTGTTGGGCGCGCTCACTCCACCTCCCAGCTGTCCAAGCCCGGCAGAACCTCAATGCTTGCCCATGTGCTTGAAGCGTCTTGACCGCAGCCGAATACAAATACTTTAAGTGGTATGGGAGGCGGCGATTGACGCCCCCTCTGACGATGGCCGTGCCACATGCACTGTATTTGGTCGAATGCCGCATTTGTGACCTTTACGTCTTTAATCTCATTCGGAGGAGCATACAAGCCAAAAGACTCTTTGCTAATCTCGCTATGTGCCAACACTGCCAAGGCGATTTCTTTGGCTAGCTTCTCTTGGTTAGGGAGGCTGCTCCAGCGCTCGGACACGAAAGACGTGAAGTTCAGATTGATGATCCGATGCGACATACGTTTCCTCTTTTACGCCTAACGTAAGTTGTACACCGGCTGGTGTATAACCCGGCTTGCATTGCGAGACAGAAGCCCTGTTATCAATGGGTTGGCGCAGCATGCCGGGTTATCCACCAAAGCCTCCCGCAGGCACGCGTCCCAAGCTGTTGGACCAGGGCCGCCGGCTTGGCTACACCAAGCGAGCCGAGCGGTCCTCGGTGAACTGGGTGATAAAGATAGATGCGTTTTCACGGCAAACCGCACCCGCGCGACATGGGCAAGGAGGAGGTGGAAGCGTTCCTGACCGACTTGGCGGTGTAACGCGGCGTGGCGGCGGCCACGCAGGATCTGGCGCTGTCGGCAATCCTGTTTCGGTATCCGGGGTTTCTCGCTCTTCCGCTGCCGTGGCTGGATGACGTGGCGCGGGCAAAGGGGCCCGCGCGCCTGCCCGTTGTGCTGACCCGGGCCGAGGTGCAATCGCTGTTGGAGCACACCCATGGCACCACGGGCCTAATGCTGCGGTAGCTCTGGGGAACCGCGATGCGGCTCAGGGAGTCTGCGCGACTGAGGGTGAAGGATGTCGACTTCGCACTGCATCAGGTCACCGTGCGCGACGGCAAGGGCAGTAAGGATCGGGTAACGATGCTGCGGTGGTGTGTGGGAATGCCGCTGCGCGCGCACCTGGCGCAGGTCAAATCCCCGCACGACACCGATCTCATCCGCACTGCGCAGGACTTGCCCGGCCACTCGGACGTGAGCACCACGATGATCTGCCCCCACGTTCTGCACCGCGGCGCGCGGGGTGTGGTCAGTCCGCTGGATTGAGTTCACGTAGGGCGGGTCAGGCTGAACCGTAACCCGCCGGCGCGCGCTATTGTCGCGTCCGTGGCGCGGTTGCCACGCTCAGGAGGAGAAGCGGGATGGCGCGGTTTGATGGCAAGGCGGTGTTGGTCACCGGTGGCGGGTCCGGGATTGGCGCGGCGACGGCGCGCGGCTTCGCTGCGCAGGGCGCGGCGGTGATGATCGGCGACATCGACACCCGCAGCGGCGAGGCGGTGGCGGCGGATATCCGCGCCGCCGGCGGCAAGGCCGCCTTCGCGCCGGTGGACACGACGCAGAAGGCCAGCGTCGAGGCGCTGGTAGCCGCGGCGGTGGCTGCGTACGGCCGGCTGGACGTGGTGTTCGCCAACGCCGGCGTGTTCGACAGCTTCCTGCCGTTCACGGACATCGACGAAGCCCTGTTCGATCGGGTCATGGCGGTCAACGTGAAGGGCTATTTCTTCACCTGCCAGGCGGCCTTCGAGGAGCTGAAGAAGACCGGCGGCAATATCGTGATGACCGCGTCCATTGCCAGCCTGGGTGCCAACGGCGGCGGGGCGGCGTACACGGCGTCCAAGCACGCCACGGCCGGACTCATCAACCAGATCGGTGTCGAGGCCGCCGCGCACGGCGTGCGCGTGAACGGCGTGGCGCCGGGCGGCGTCAAGACCGGCATGACCGCCGCCTACGTGGAAGACCCCGGCGTGAGTGCCTTCATCCGCCAGGCGACGCCGCTGGCGCGCTGGGCGGAGCCGGAGGAAGTGGCCGACGCGGTGCTGTTCCTGGCCTGCGACGAGGCGCGCTACATCACCGGCACCGTGCTGCGCGTGGACGGCGGCCTGCGCTCGAAATAGAAATGGAACTGCCGGGAAGGCGTGGTTACGCGTAGCTCGGCTGCGAGCGTGTGGCGGGTGTGGTGACCGGAGCGGTGGCGTCGATCACCGCGCCGCCCAGGCACACGGCGTCACGGTAGAACACCACCGACTGGCCGGGCGTGAGCGCCCGCTGCGGACGGGCGAAACGCACGCTCAGGCGGCCGTCGTCGGCCACCGTCACCTCGCACGGTTCGGCGCGCTGGCGGTAGCGCGTCTTGGCGGCGCAGGTGAACGCGGCCGCCGGCGGCCGGCCGGCGATCCAGGTGGCGGGCTCGGATTTAAGCGCCGTGCTCAGCAGCAGCGGGTGGTCGTGCCCCTGCACCACGATCAACACGTTGCGCGCGGCGTCCTTGCCGGCCACGTACCAGGGGTCGTTGCCGGCGCCGTGGCCGCCGCCGATGCCCAGCCCCTGGCGCTGGCC
>DQBD01000189.1:4787-6087 GCA_003526065.1 Gammaproteobacteria bacterium
TGCCCAGCCCCTGGCGCTGGCCGAGCGTGTAGTAGGGCAGGCCGACGTGGCGGCCGACCGCGCGGCCGTCGGCGTCCAGCATGTCGCCCGGTTCGGCGCTCAGATAGCGACTCAGGAATTCCCGAAACGGCCGCTCGCCGATGAAGCAGATGCCGGTCGAGTCCTTCTTGCGCGCCACCGGCAGGCCGGCTTCCTGCGCCAGCGCGCGCCCCTGCCGCTTGGTGAGGTCGGCCAGCGGAAAGCCGGCCGGCGCCAGTTGCGCCTGGGTCAGGGCGTGCAGGAAGTAGGTCTGGTCCTTGTCGTGATCGGCCGGGCACAGCAGCTCGGCCGCGTCGCCGGTGCGGCGCAGCGCCGCGTAGTGGCCGGTGGCGATGGCCTGCGCGCCCTGCGCGAGCGCGTGCTCGCGGAACACGCCGAACTTGATCTGCCGGTTGCAGAGGATGTCCGGGTTGGGCGTGCGCCCGCGCCGGTACTCGGCCAGGAAGTGCGCGAACACCTGCTCGCGGTATTCGGCGGCGAAGTTGATCACCTGCACCGGGATGTCGAGGTGTGCCGCGATGGCCTGCACGTCGGCGATGTCGTCCGCCGCCGGGCAGTCGCCGAAGGCGTCGTCGTCTTCCCAGTTCTTCATGAAAAGACCCAGCACGTCGTAGCCGGCGCGCTTCAAGCGCAGCGCCGTCACGGCCGAATCGACGCCGCCGGAAAGACCCACCACCACCCGCGCCGGTGGCGGCACGGGCAGGCCGAACGGCGTGTCCATCAGGCGTGCGCCAGCAGCGCCAGCGGGTGCCGGGCGCCGGCCAGGTAGTCGTGCAGGCAGTGCATGACCAGCTCGGTGCGGTGGCGCGGGGCGCTGTCGGCCAGTTCCTGCCGGCTCAGCCACAGCGCGCGCTCGATGCCTTCATCCAGCGTGAGGGACGGGTCGTGCGACAGCGGCCGGGCGCTGAAGCAGACCCGCAGCGTGGTGATGCCGGTGGTCGGCTCGATGCGCCGGTAGACGCCGACCACGGCGTCGGGTTCGACCCGCCAGCCGGTCTCCTCCAGCGTCTCGCGCCGGCAGGCATCGATCAGGCTTTCGCCGTGTTCGAGGTGGCCCGCCGGCTGGTTCAGCACCAGGCGGCCTTCGGCCATTTCCTCGACCAGCAGGAAGCGGCCGTCGTTCTCGATCACGGCGGCGACGGTGACGCGGGGTGTCCAGACCATGCGCAAAAGTGTAGCAGTGCCGTCTGTCCGGCCAGGCGGCGCGCGGCTCAGGCGGTGGCCAGCTGCCGCACCGCGGCGGCCAGGTCGGCGTCGCAGG
>DQBD01000227.1 GCA_003526065.1 Gammaproteobacteria bacterium
ATGACGAAGGCGTCGCCGTGCCCGCCGCGCCGGCGATGTCGCTCAGCGCCAGGTCGAGCAGCAGCACCGCGGGCTGGCGCCCGGCCAGCGCGCCTTCCACCGACGCCATGTCGGTGACCCGCCGCACCAGCGTGCCGCGGCCGCCGATGGCGATGGCCCAGCGGTCCATCACGGTTGCGTCGTCGCTTGCCAGCAGAATCATCCGTCCTTCCTGTGTCTGGGCGCCGGCCGGCGGTGGCAGGCGCTTCACGGTTCTCAACGCCTGTAACGGCGCCCTGGACGGAAACTTGAGGCCGATCGACGCAGACGGCCGGGCAGGACTCAGGCGGCGGTGACCAGCGCGGCGTGCAGCCGCGGCAATGCCGCCAGCAACACCGTCTGCGCCGCGCCGATGGCGGTGGTGAGGTGTTGCTCGATTTCGGCCAGCAGGCCGATGGCGCCGCGCCCGGCGGCGCGGTTGGCGACCACCGCCAGGCAGGCGTAGGGCAGGTCGAGTTCGCGTGCCAGCGCCGCCTCGGGCATGCCGGTCATGCCGATGATGTGGCAGCCGTCGCGTTCCAGGCGGTCGACCTCGGCGCGGGTTTCCAGCCGCGGTCCCTGCGTGGCGGCGTAGGTGGCGCCGTCGATCAGCGGCACACCGCTGGCCTTGGCCGCGTCACGCAGTGCCGCGCGGACGGCCGCGTGGTAGGGCTCGGTGAACTCGATGTGTTCCACCCGCCCGTCGGCGCCGTCGAAATAGGTGGCCTCGCGGCCGTGCGTGTAGTCGACCACCTGGTCCGGCAGCACCAGCGCGCCCGGTGGCATGCCGTCCGGGATGGCGCCGACCGTGGCCACCGCGACGACGGCGCGGGCGCCGGCCGCCTTGAGCGCCCACAGGTTGGCGCGGTAGTTGATGCGGTGTGGCGGCAGGCTGTGATCGGCCCCGTGGCGGGGCAGAAAGCACACCGGCACGCCGTCGATGGCCCCGCACAGCAGCGGTGCCGCGGGGGCGCCGTAGGGGGTGTCGACCGGTTCGGGCGTCAGGTGCCCGAGCTGTGGCCAGCGGTCCAGGCCGGAGCCGCCGAGGATGGCAATCACGCCGCCTCCGCGACGGCATAGATGCCGGGCACGTTGCGCAGGTAGCCCTTGTAGTCCATGCCCCAGCCGAACAGGTAGCGGTCCGGCGCGGTGAGGCCGACGAAATCGGCCTCGATGTCGGCCTCGCGCCGGCACTGCTTGTCCACCAGCACCAGCGTGTGCACGCCGGCGGCGCCCTCGCGTCGGCAGAAGTCCACCAGGGCCGCCAGCGTGATGCCCCGGTCGAGCACGTCGTCGACGATCAGCACCTGCCGGCCGGCCAGGGTGGCGCTGGGTGTGACCTTCCATGCCAGCTCGCCGCCGCGCAGCGCGCCGGCATAGCGCGTGGCATGGACGTAGTCGAACTCCAGCGGAAAGTCGAGCAACGGCAGCAGATGGCCGGACAGCACCACGCCGCCGGTCATCGGACACAGCAGCAGCGGGTTGCCGCCGGCCAGGGTGGCGGTTACCTCGCCGGCCAGGCGGCGCACCGCGGCGTCGACCGCCGCCGCGTCGTACAGGCAGTCCGCCGCACGGTAGACCGCCCAGGCTTCGGCGGCCAGCGCATCACTCACCGGCGCAGCTCGAACGCCTCGGCGGCACGCGCCTGCAGGAAGTCCTTGAACTCGGCGCCGAGTTCCGGGTGACGCAGGCCGTATTCGATGGTGGCTTCCAGGTAGCCCAGCTTGCTGCCGCAGTCGTAGCGGTGGCCGGAGATGCTGTAGGCGAACAGGCGCTCGTACTTGATCAGTTCGGCCAGGGCGTCGGTGAGCTGAATCTCGCCGCCGGCCCCGCGCTGGGTGGCGCGAATGAGGTCGAACACGCGGGGCGTGAGCACGTAGCGGCCGACCACGCCGAGGTTCGACGGGGCGTCCTCGGGCGCCGGCTTCTCGACCATGTCGTCGACTTCGTACAGGCCGTCGCCCACGGCGCGCGGCTTGACGATGCCGTAACGGCGCGAGTACTCGATGGGAATTTCCTCGACCCCGATGATGCTCGCGCCGCGCTCGTGGTAGACGTCGATCATGTCCTTGAGGCAGGTCGCCGTGTGCTGGCTGGGGTCGCGGGCGGCGATCAGGTCGTCGGCGAGCAGCACCGCGAACGGGGCGTCGCCAACCACCGAGGCGGCGCACAGCACGGCATGGCCCAGGCCCAGCGGCGCTGCCTGGCGGATGTAGATGCAGGTGACATTGTCTGGAACGATGTTGCGCACCATCTCCAGCATTTCGTTCTTGCCGCTTTTCTCGAGCGTCGTTTCAAGCTCGTAGGCGGTGTCGAAATGATCCGGGATGGCGCGCTTGTTGCGCCCGTTGATGAACACCAGCTCGGTGATGCCGGCCGCCACCGCTTCTTCCACCGCGTATTGAATCAACGGTTTGTCAACGACGGGCAGCATTTCCTTTGGATTGGCCTTGGTCGCCGGCAGGAACCGGGTGCCCAGACCGGCAACCGGGAAGACTGCCTTGGTGACTCGCTTGATTGCCGTCATCGGGTGAAAACTCCTTCTGTGGCTGTCGAGAGCGGGGGATCGCCCACCTGGGGCGCCTTACTCGGCCAGGAAACGGGCCGGTGTCAGCGCGCCGCGGTGGCGGGCGGCATGGTAGTAGCGGGTGGCGAACGGCGGCTGGGCGGTGTCCTCGCCGCGAAACGCGGTGGCCGAGCCATCGCGCGCGCCGAGCGTCACGCTCCACCAGCCGGATGGGTAGGTGCATTGCGGGAAGTCCACCGTGGCCACGTCGTTGAAGCCGGCCGCCTTAAGGTCCCGCTGCATGGCGCGGATCAGGTCGGCATGGAACAGCGGCGACTCGCTTTGCGCCGCCAGCACGCCGCCGGTGGCCAGGGCGCGGTGGCAGTTGCGGTAGAAGTCCACGCTGAACAGGCCCTGGGCCGGGCCGACCGGGTCGGTGGAGTCGATCAGGATGACGTCGTAGCTGCCGGGCTCGGCGTCCGCCACCCAGGCGATACCGTCCTGGAAATACAGCCGCGCGCGCGGATCGAAGGTGGCGGCGTGCAGGCTCGGGAAGTGTTCGGCCGCGGCGTCGGTCACCGCCTGGTCGAGTTCCACCATGTCCACCTGCTCGACGCTGTCGTGCTTGATGACCTCACGCAGCGTGCCGCAGTCGCCACCGCCGATGATCAGCACACGCCTGGGGGCCGCGTGCGTGAACAGCGCCGGGTGGGCCAGCATCTCGTGGTACACGAACTCGTCGCGCTCGGTCACCATGACCAGGCCGTCGAGGGTCATGAGCTTGCCGAAGCGCGTGGTGTCGAACACCTCCACGCGCTGGTAGGGCGACTGGAAGTCGTGAATCTTTTCTTTTACTTCCAGGGAGATGGCGCTGCCTTCTCCAGCCCATTGTTCCGTATACCAGGTGTCGTCCAGCATGGCTCAGTTCCCGTGGTGCCACAGCGCGACGGCGGCGAACACGCAGCCGATCTTCTCGACCTGCATGTCGACGGCCAGCGACTTGATCTCGCGGATTTCCCAGCCGCGCATCTTCATGCCTTCCTCGGCCATGCGCCGCACCACCCGCTCGGCGTCCTCGCGGTGGCCGTGCGAGTGGTACTCCATGATCAGGCCCGGCTTGCTGGGGTCGTGCGTCCAGGCGGCGGCCACGGCGGCGCAGATCATCGAGCCCGGAATGTCGGACTCCATGGCGGCGTAGGCGATCGGCACCAGGGCGCCCGGCGGCAGCTGCATTTCCGCAACCGGCACCTCGCGCGTGCCCGGCGGCACGATGGACGACATCTTGACCAGGTTGGTGTTGCCCACGCCGGCATCCAGCAGCGCCCCGTCGAAGGCGTTCAGCGGCGTGAAACCCTCGCTGCGGCCGGACACGAAGGCGTGCAGGGTGGGGGTCTGGGTGATCATGGCGGCGAAAATCTCCGAAAAGGTTGAGCAGTCAGAAAGTTACAGCCTGACACATCGATGTGGCAGCGTCGGGTCACTGGTCGCGCAATTCAAGCAGCATGGTGTTGATGTCGGCGCCGCGCAGCTGGCGCTGGGCCGCGTCTGCCTCGGTGCGTGACGCGAACGGACCGACCCGGATGCGGTGCCAGGTCTCGCCGTTGATGTTGACGGTCTGGATGTGCGCCACCATGCCCTGCAGGGCCAGGCTGGCGCGCAGGCGCTCTCCCCGGCTATGTCGTCAAGGCCGACGAGATCAAGGCCAAGGGCGTCGACCGGATCGTCTGCATGGCGGTCAACGATGCCTTCGTGATGGATGCCTGGGGTAAGGCGCAGAACGCGGAGTACCTGCTCATGCTCTCGGACGGCAACGGCGACTTCACCCGTGCGCTGGGTCTGGAGATGGATGGCAGCGGCGCCGGCCTGGGCATGCGCTGCAAGCGCTTCGCGCTGATCATCGAGGACGGCGTGGTGACCCATGCCGCGATCGAGCCCAAGGGCGACATCACCACCAGCTCCGCCGAGCATCGGTCTGCTGGTGGAGC
>DQBD01000229.1 GCA_003526065.1 Gammaproteobacteria bacterium
CGCCGAGCTGGGCCAGCCGCCGCTGCCGGCCGGGGCCCTGCGGCCCTACGTGTCGCAGGGCGCGCGCGGCATGCTCGGCTACGGGCTTGACCTGCGGCCGGGTGATGCACGCTATGTGGAACTGCGCGACCGGTTTCTGGCGATCTACGCCGACTGCTGCTCCGGTCAGGCGCGGCTGTTCGAAGGGTTTGCCGAGGTGCTGGCGCTGCTGCGCCAGCGTGGGCTGCGCATCGGCATCGTCACCAACAAGATGGAGCGCTTCGCCGCCCCCGTGCTGCGGGCGCTCGGCGCCTGGCCGGATGCCGACTGCCTGATCACGCCGGACCACCTGGCGCGTCCCAAGCCCGACCCCGAAGGCGTGCTGCTGGCCTGCGCGCGGTTCGGTGTCGAGCCCGCGCAATGCGTGTTCGTCGGCGACGACCGGCGCGACATCGAAGCCGGCCGCGCGGCCGGCACGCGCACCGTGGTGGCTGCCTACGGCTACCTGCCGCCGGACGAGGACATCACCACCTGGGGCGCCGACGCCCGTATCGACGCGCCGGCTCAGCTGCCGGCGCTGTGCCAACGCTGGGGGAGTGCATGAGCGCACCGGAGCTGACCGACATCGTGCTTCACCGCGCCGCGCGCACCCTGGAGCTGCGCTTTGCCGACAGCGGCGTGTTCGAGCTGCCGGCGGAGTTCCTGCGGGTGCACTCGCCATCGGCCGAGGTGCAGGGCCACGGCCCGGGCCAGGAAGTGCTGGTCACCGGCAAGCGCGAGGTTGCCATCACCGCCCTGGAACCGGTCGGCCACTACGCGGTGCAGATCACCTTCTCCGACGGGCACGACAGCGGCCTGTTCAGTTTCGATTACCTGTACCGCCTGGGCCGCGACCGGGAAACGCTGTGGCAGCGGTACCTGGACCGGCTGACCCAGGCCGGGGCCACGCGTCAGCCATGAACGCGGTCCATGCCAGTGTCGACGACCTGCGCCGGGCGGCCCGGGACTACCTGCCGCGCCTGGTGTTCGACTTCGTCGACGGCGGCGCCGAGCGCGAAATCACCCTGCGCGCCAACACGGCCGATTTCGAGCCGCTGCGGTTCGCGCCCCGGGTGCTGACCGACGCCAGCCAGATCGACACCGGCACCACCCTGCTGGGGGAGCAGATCGCGCTGCCGCTGCTGATCGCGCCCATGGGCCTGTGCGGACTGGTGCGTCCGCAGGGCGAGTTGGCGCTGGCGCGCGCGGCGCAGGCGGCGGGCATCCCCCTGGTGCTGTCCACCACCGCCAGCCATGCGCTCGAAACGGTGATGGAGGCCGCGCCGGGCAACCTGTGGTTCCAGCTGTACCTGTTCCGTGACCGCGAATTCACGCGCAGCCTGCTGCAGCGGGCCCGCGGCGCCGGCTACCGGGCCCTGGTGGTCACCGTCGACCTCGCCCGCGGCGGCAAGCGCGAGAAGGACATCCACAACGGCTTCACCGTGCCGCCGCGCTTCTCGCGCCGCACCGCGGCCGACCTGTTGCGTCACCCCGGCTGGCTGTGGCGCATGCTGCCGCACCGTCACCAGACCCTGGGCAACCTGGTCGGCTGGGGCGGCCAGGACAGCAACGTGGTGGCCCTGTCCACCTTCATGAACACGCAGATCGACCCCAGCATCAGCTGGGCCGACATCGAGTGGCTGCGGTCCGAATGGGACCTGCCGCTGCTGGTCAAGGGCATCCTGCGTCCGGACGACGCGCGTCAGGCGGTGGCCGCCGGCGCCGATGGCGTGATCGTGTCCAACCACGGCGGGCGCCAGCTCGACGGCGCACCGTCGACCATCAGCGTGCTCGGCAGCGTGGTCGACGCCGTCGGCGGTGCCGGTGAAGTCATTCTCGACAGCGGCGTGCGGCGTGGTGCCGACATCCTGAAGGCACTGGCGCTGGGCGCGCGCGCCTGCATGATCGGCAAGGCCGCCCTGTACGGCCTGGCGGCCGGCGGCGAAGCCGGCGTGGCGCGGGTCCTGGCCATCCTGCGCCAGGAACTGGACGTCGCCATGGCCCTGACCGGCACGCACCGGGCAGACGCCGTGCAGCGGGACACCCTGCGGGATTGATGGCCCGGCCACTCGCATCACCTACGGAGCGTGGTAGCTTAGCGACGCACTGAATGAACGACCGGTCCGCCACGGCGGACACCCCGGAGACAGGGGCCACAGAGCCCCGCGCGGAGGAGGAGCGACATGAATGCACCCACGGGCAGACCGAAGTGCGGTCACACCCAGGCATTCGGCCTGGACACCGGCCCGGTGAGCACCGACACGGTGGTGTCGGCCGACTTCTTCGCGCGCGAACGGGCGGCGATCTTTCGCCACCAGTGGTTCGCCCTGCTCAAGCGGGAGGAAGAAATCCCCAACCCGGGCGACTTCTTCGTGCGTGACATCGAGGTGCTGGGCACCTCGGTCATCGTCGCGCGCGGACCCGACGGCGCGCTGCGGGCGTTCCACAATGTCTGCCCGCATCGCGGCAACCGGCTGGTACGCGCCGCCGATGGCTGTGTGAAGGGTTGGCAGTGCGATTTTCACGGCTGGACCTTCGCCACCGACGGCAGCCTGCAGTTCGTGCCGGACGAAGGGCAGTTCTTCGACTTCGACCGCGCGCGGCACAGCCTGCCGGCGGTGCACCTGGACACCTGGGCCGGCTTCCTGTTCGTCAACTTCGACGACACGCCGCGCCAGACGCTCGAACAGGCCATGGGCGACTTCAACCAGGACCTGAAGCCGTTTCCGTTCGACCAGATGGTCTGCGCCGGCCGCTGGCGCTACCACGTGAAGGCCAACTGGAAGGTCACCATGAACGCCTTCCAGGAGGGCTACCACGTCGCCTTCGTGCACAAGCGCTCGGCACCGGACGCCTTCACCGGCTCCGACAATCCGTACTGCAACATCAGCCACATGAAGCTGCAGCCGAACGGCAACCAGCACCTGTCGGTCCCCGGCAACCCGGCGCACGACCTGTCGCCGACCGAACAGATCGCGTTCAAGTTCGGTTCCACGTTCACGCAGGGCACCGGCGGTCGCGGCGCCTACCCCGGCACCCAACAGGGCAAGAGCGACGACTGGGGTTTCGAGCTGAACATCGTGTTCCCGTTCTCGCGCATCAACGTCGGCGCCGGCTGGTACTACCTGGACGCCTTCTGGCCGGTGGGGCCACAGGAAACCGTCTACGAGCTGGCCTACTACTTCCCGCGTCCGCGCACGGCGGCCGAAATGATCAGTCAGGAGTTCAGCAAGATCGTGCTGCGCGACCTGTCACGCGAGGACCTCTACACCAACGAGGTCACGCAGCGCTCGCTCAACTCGGGCGCCATCCGCAGCATCGTGCTGTCCGACCAGGAGGCGGCCGTGCGACACCTGTACCGCACCGTCGAGCGCCGGGTCGCCGAGGCGGAGGCGCGTGCATGAAGTTCGGCATCTACAACGAGATCCAGGCCTCCCCCGGCGCCGACCACAAGCAGCGCTATGACGACTCCCTGCGGGCGGTGGAGCTCGGCGACCGCCTGGGCTACGACGTGTTCATGACGCTCGAACACCACTTCTTCCCGACGTTCTCCATCTCCGTCAACCCACTGGCCTTCTTCGCCGCCGCCGCCCAGCGCACGCGCACCATCCGCTTTCGCGCCATGTGCCACACCCTGCCGGTGCACAACCCGCTGATCCTGGCCGGCGAGATCGCGCAGTGCGACCACCTCACCGACGGCCGGCTGGAAGTCGGCGTCGGCCGCGGCCACGGCTGGCTGTACGACTGCGCCAGCGTGCCGATGACCGAGAGCATCGGGCGCTACGAGGAGTCGCTGGAAATCCTGCAGCGGGCCTGGCGCGAGGAACGCCTCAGCTTCGAGGGCGAGCACTACAAGGTGCAGGACGTCCAGGTGGTGCCCAAGCCCCTGCAGCCACACCTGAAGATCTTCCAGACCGGCACCAGCGCACGCGTGTTCACCGACGCCGGCCGCCGCGGCGGCGGTGTGGTGGTCGGCGCCGCGCCGCCGCCGCTGTTCACCGAAGCGGTCGGCGCCTACATGGCCGCCTGCCGTGACGCCGGCCAGAAGCCGCAGGTGGGCCTGGTGATGCCGGTGTTCCTGGCCGACGACGCCGACACCGCCCTGCGCGAGGCACGCGAGCCGATGATGCGCAGCTACGCCAACCTGGTGGTGCCTCAGCAGTCGATCAACGACGAGGCGGTCAAGGACCGCCTGCGCGCCGGTGGGTTCCATTTCTACGCCGGCGGCTTCCTGAACCAGATGAAGGACTACACCTTCGAGTCGGTGTTGCACAACGACATCGCCTTCGCCGGCACGCCGGCACAGTTCGTCGACTGGCTCGGACGGTTTCGCCAGCGCTATTACGACTTCCAGGAACTGTCGGTCATGGCCGATTTCGGCGGCCAGCCGGCCTGGCAGGTGGAGCGCACGCTGCAGCTGTTCGCCCGCGACGTGATGCCGGCGCTGCGCTGAGCCGGGCCTTTCCAAGGAGCATCCCGATGAACGACACCGCCTGGCCGGCTGAATTCCAGGACCTGCAGCGCTTCGCGCCGTGGGCGCTGGCCACCGAGGACGCCCGCATGCGCAAGCGCCTGGCCTCCGGCATGACCGAACTGACCGACCTCTACACCACCGTGCTGCCGCGCATGGAAGCGCTGGCCGGGCACCTGGCGCAGTACCCGCTGGAATCGCTGCCGGCGGCGCAGAAGCCCCTGCTGTACCTGGGCCTCATGTTCATGGAAGCGGCGGTGTGCGTGGAGCTGTTCAAGGACCCCGATGTGCCCGAGAGCCTCGGCGCCGAGCACATCGAAGTGCTGTCGGAAACGCTGGAGCGGCGTTTGCTGGCGGTCTGACAGCAAAAAAACACGCGGGGGGAGGAAAGCGCTTGTCGATGCGATCACGACACCAGTGGGCGGGCATGGTCGCGACCGTCGTCATGCTGGCGGGCTGCGGCGGGGACGACGGGCGAACCCCGCAGCCCCATGACACGGCCGCGGCGGCCATTCCCGCCGCACAGACGGCACCGCCAGCCGCAGCGGAAGCCACCGCGAGCGCCGCACCAGCCGACACGGC
>DQBD01000121.1:0-134 GCA_003526065.1 Gammaproteobacteria bacterium
TCGCTGGCCTATGCCCTGTTCGGCACCAGCCCGTATGTCGGCGTCGGCCCGGTGGCCGTCAACGCCATCATGGTGGCCAGCGCCCTGGCCGCCGTCAGCCACGGCGACCCCACCGGCAACGTGGTGCACGCGCT
>DQBD01000121.1:360-2181 GCA_003526065.1 Gammaproteobacteria bacterium
ACCCCGCCGGCAACGTGGTGCACGCGCTGCAACTGGCCGCGATATCGGCGGTCACGCTGCTGGTACTGGCCACGCTGCGCGCCGGCGCATTCATTAACTTTCTCAGCCGGCCGGTGCTCGACGGCTTCACCAGCGGCGCGGCGGTGTTGATCGTGCTCACGCAGTTGCCGGCGCTGCTTGGCCTGCGGTCGGACACCGGCCCTCTGGTGTACGAGGTACTCGGCGGACTGGCGCGGCACCTGCCGGAACTGCACACACCAACGCTGCTCATCAGCCTCGCCAGCCTGGCGCTGCTGCTGCTGGGCGGTCGCCCGCTGCGCGCCCTCCTCCGGCGCCTGCCGCTGCCCTCGCTGGCGGCTGACCTGCTCGGCCGCATGGCGCCCCTGGCGATGGTGGTCATCGCGACCCTGGCCGTGGGCATTGCGCACCTCGCCGCCGATGGCGTCGCCGTGGTCGGGCAGATTCCGGCCGGGCTGCCGGCGCCGTCGCTGGATTTCGTGCGCGCCCCCGGCTGGCTGGAGCTGTTGGCACCGGGCATCCTCATCGCGCTGGTCAGTTACGTCAGCAGCGTTTCCATTGGCCAGGCGCTGGCCAGCCGACGGCGTCAGCGCATCGATGCCGACCAGGAACTGCTGGCACTCGGTGCCGCCAATGCCGCCGCGGTGGCCGGCGGCGCACTGCCGGTGGCGGCCAGTTTCAGCCGCTCGGCGCTCAACTTTTCCACCGGCGCCCGCACGCCGATGGCCGGCGTGGTGTCGGCCCTGCTGGTTGCCGTCACCGCGCTGGCGCTGACCGGCCTGTTCCGCAACCTGCCCAAGGCCGCGCTGGCGGCGCTGATCGTGGTTGCCGTGGTGCCGCTCATCGACGTGCGTGGCTTTCGCCGCACACTGGCCTACAGCCGCGGTGACGGCCTCACCTTCGCCGCCACCTTCACCGCCGTCTTGCTGATCGGTGTCGAACGCGGCCTGCTGCTGGGCGCCCTGCTGGCGTTGGCCATCCACATCTGGCGCAGCGGGCGGCCGCACATGGCAGTGATCGGCCGGGTACCGGGTACCGAGCATTTCCGCAATGTCGCCCGCCACCGCGTCGAAACCTGGCCGACGCTGCTGCTGGTGCGGGTGGACGAGGGACTTTACTTCGCCAACGCGGCCCGGGTGGAGCACTTCATCCTGGGAGCGCTGGCCGCCCGTCCGCAGGTCGATCACCTGATCCTGGTCGGCAGCGCCATCAATCACATCGACAGCAGCGGTCTTGCCATGCTCGAATCCCTGCTGCCGGCGCTGCGCGAGGCCGGTGTGTGCGTCCACCTGGCCGAGTTCAAGGGCCCGGTCATGGACCGCCTGCGCCGCAGCGGCCTGCTGGAGGAGCTACCGCCGGGCGAGATCTACCTGAGCACACACGTCGCCGTCACCACCCTGCTGGCGCGTGACGCATCGAACCCGGAGGCCACGGCATGACCGTCACCCGCAGCAAGCCCACCCTCATGTGCACCCTGGATGGCCCACTCAAGCCCATGGTGCAGGCGCGCCTGGGTGAGTTGGCACACGTGCGCTTCCTGGACGACGTGCCCGCCGTCGACCGGCGTGAGGCGCTGGCCCAGGCGCAGGTGCTGCTGTGCCTGCGTCCGCAGCTGGAGATGGGCGACGACTGGCCGCCGGCACCGCAATGGCAGTTCGTGCAATTCATGAGCGCTGGCGTGGATCACATTGATCTTTCGAAGTTTCCTTCCGCGTGCCTGATGGCCAGCAACGCCGGCGGCTTTTCCGAGCCCATGGCCGAACACATTCTCGCCATGGCGCTGGCGCTGTCGAAAAAGCTGCT
>DQBD01000121.1:2410-2677 GCA_003526065.1 Gammaproteobacteria bacterium
GCGCTGTCGAAAAAGCTGCTCTACAACCATCACCGCATGCAGCAGGGCGTGTTCGACCAGCTGGGCGACACCGGCACCCTGCGCGGCAAGACCGCCGCCATCCTCGGCTTCGGCGGCATCGGTCGCGCCACCGCCGAGCTGCTGCGTCACTTCGACATGCGCATCCAGGCCATCAACAGCACCGGCCGCAGCGACTACCCGGCCGACTTCACCGGCACCCTGGACGACCTCGAAAGCGTCATGCGCGCCGCCGACCTGCTGGTGGTG
>DQBD01000121.1:2975-3167 GCA_003526065.1 Gammaproteobacteria bacterium
CGCCCGCGGCGAAATCATCGACCAGAAGGCGCTGTACGAATTCCTGGTGGCGCACCCCACGGCCAGCGCCGGCATCGACGCGTGGTGGGTGGAACCCTTTCGCCACGGCGAGTTCCGCATGGACCACCCGTTCCTGGACCTGCCGAACGTGCTCGGCTCGCCGCACAACTCCCCCCGCGCCCCCGGCGGCGG
>DQBD01000121.1:3404-3597 GCA_003526065.1 Gammaproteobacteria bacterium
CCCCCCGCGCCCCCGGCGGCGGCCAGATATCGGCCGCCCGCGCCTGCGACAACATCGCCCGCTACCTGCGCGGCGAGCGCCTGCACGGCCTGATCGACCCGGCCAAGACGAACATGGCCTGACGGAGGCGCCAGCCGTCACGCGCGGCGCCGGACGAAGCCCAGCGAGCCGCGGGATGGGTAATCGGCGCAAC
>DQBD01000056.1:0-185 GCA_003526065.1 Gammaproteobacteria bacterium
GGAAGAGAAGTTTGGTGTCAGCGCGGCGGCCTTCGCGGCAGCGCCGGTGGCGGTCGGTGGTGCTGGTGGCGACGCTGGTGCGGCGGCCGAGGAGCGCACCGAGTTCAACGTTGTGATGACCAGCTTTGGCGACAACAAGGTCAACGTCATCAAGGTGGTGCGTGGCATCACCGGCCTGGGCCTGA
>DQBD01000056.1:431-2814 GCA_003526065.1 Gammaproteobacteria bacterium
GGGCCTGAAGGAAGCCAAGGACATGGTCGAGGGCGTGCCGGCGACCATCAAGGAAGGCGTGCCGAAGGCCGAGGCCGAGGACGTCGTCAAGCAGCTGACCGAGGCCGGCGCTGCCGCCGAGGTCAAGTAATCGGCGTCGTGGCGCGTCCGGGCCAGGTAGCCTGGGCGTGTCGGCGTCGCCGGGTGTCGGGCCTGTGTGCCTCACCCGGTTACACAAAGGAAGGCCCCGGGTGCTCCGAGGCGGTGTAAACAGCCGGCCCGGGGCGTCGTGGCCTTTCTTTGTCTGTTGTTCGGGCGTCATGCCCGGCGGTGGGCGGCAGGTGTCGTCGATCGCCGGTTGCGGGCGTCATCTGTAAGGTTTTCTGGGGGCTGGGTCCATGGCTTACTCGTTCGCCGAGAAAAAGCGCATCCGCAAGAATTTCGGCCGTCGGCCGGAAGTGCTCGAAGTGCCGAATTTGCTGCAGATGCAGCTCGATTCCTACCGGCGTTTCCTGCAGGCGGATGTGCAGGCGGAACGCCGTGATGACGTCGGGCTGCAGGCGGCGTTCCGGTCCGTCTTCCCGATTCAGAGCAGCACCGGTGCCGCGGCGCTGGAGTTCGTTGATTACCGGCTGGGCCGTTCCCCATTTGACGTGAAGGACTGCCAGGTCCGCGGGATGACCTACGCGGCGCCGTTGCGCGCGCGGGTACGCCTGGTCATCTATGACAAGGCCGGCAAGAATCGCGCGGTCAAGGATGTGCGCGAGCAAGAGGTCTACATGGGGGAAATTCCCCTGATGACCGATACGGGCACCTTTGTCATCAACGGCACTGAGCGCGTCATCGTTTCCCAGCTGCACCGTTCGCCGGGTGTGTTCTTCACGCACGACAAGGGCAAGACCCACTCCTCGGGCAAGGTGCTGTTCTCGGCCCGGATCATTCCGTACCGCGGTTCCTGGCTGGACTTCGAGTTCGACCCGAAGGACCTGGTCTATGTGCGTATCGACCGTCGGCGCAAGATTCCGGCCACGGTGTTGTTGCGTGCCCTCGGCTACAGCGTCGAAGAGATTCTTGGGCTGTTCTTCGAGTCCGACACGCTGCGCGTCGCCGGCGACCAGCTGACGCTCGATCTGATCCCGGAGCGGCTTCGCAACCAACAGCTCACGTTCGACCTGGTGGACGCCGACGGCAAGGTCATCGCGCCGGCGGGCAAGCGCATCTCGGCGCGTCACACCAAGCAGCTGGAAGCCGCTGGCACCAAGCAGCTTTCGGTGCCGTACGAGTATGCCTACGGCAAGATCCTGGCGAAGGACGTGATCGACGCCAGCAGCGGCGAGATTCTGGCCGAGGCCAATGCGGTCCTGGACGAGGAGTTGCTCAACACGCTGCGCGAGGCGGGCGTCAACGAGCTGTCGGTGCTCTACGTCAACGACGTCGACCGTGGTGCCTATGTCTCCGACACGCTGCGGGTGGATCACACCACCGGTCGCCAGGACGCGCTGGTGGAGATCTACCACATCATGCGCCCGGGCGAGCCGCCGACGCGCGATGCTGCCGAAACGCTGTTCCAGAACCTGTTCTTCAGCAGCGATCTGTACGACTTGTCGGCAGTCGGACGCATGAAGTTCAACCGCGGCGTCGGCCGGGCCGAGACCACCGGTTCCGGTGTGTTGACCCCCGACGACATCGTCGCGGTGCTGCGGCGCCTGATCGACATCAAGAATGGCCAGGGCATCGTCGACGACGGGGATCACCTGGGCAACCGTCGCGTGCGTTGCGTCGGCGAAATGATCGAGAACCAGTTCCGTATCGGTCTGGTCCGCGTCGACCGGGCGGTGCGCGAGCGGCTGTCGTTTGCCGAGTCCGAGGGCCTGATGCCGCAGGACCTGATCAACGCCAAGCCGGTGTCGGCCGTGATCAAGGAGTTCTTCGGCTCCTCGCAGCTGTCGCAGTTCATGGATCAGGTGAACCCGCTGTCGGAGGTCACCCACAAGCGGCGTATCTCGGCGCTTGGACCGGGCGGACTGACGCGCGAGCGGGCGGGCTTCGAGGTGCGTGACGTACACGCCACCCACTACGGGCGCGTATGCCCGATCGAGACGCCGGAAGGCCCGAATATCGGCTTGATCAACTCGCTGGCCGTGTTTGCGCGGGCGAACGAGTACGGTTTCCTGGAAACCCCGTACCGGGTGGTGCGTGACGCCAAGGTCACCGACGAGGTGGTCTACATGTCGGCGCTGGACGAGCCGGAGTACGTGATCGCCCAGGCCAGTACGCAGCTGGGCCCGGACGGCAGCCTGACCGAGGATCTGGTGTCCTGCCGCCACGGCAACGAATTCACCATGACGACGCCGGACCAGGTGCAGTTCATGGACGTGTCGCCGCGGCAGATCGTGTCGGTGGC
>DQBD01000052.1:0-218 GCA_003526065.1 Gammaproteobacteria bacterium
GACGATCTGCTCGGGCGCATCTTCAGCACGTTCTGCATCGGCAAATAGGCCGGTCGCGGCCAGATTTGGCGGCCGCCGTTTCCGGCGCGCCGCCGGCGGGTGTATGTTGCGGTGCACGGTAGGCCTGACCGACCGGTCAAAAACGCCTGGAGGAGCGCCCATGAACCACCCGCGTCCGCACCCCACGAGGCCGGATTTCGACGTCGTCATCGTCGGCG
>DQBD01000052.1:533-4380 GCA_003526065.1 Gammaproteobacteria bacterium
ACCTGGTACTGGAACCGCTACCCCGGCGCGCGCTGCGACATCGAAAGCGTGGACTATTCCTACTCGTTCTCGCCCGAGCTGGAGCAGGCGTGGGAATGGTCGGAACGTTACCCGCGGCAGCCGGAAATCCTCGCCTACCTCAATCATGTCGCCGACCGGTTCGACCTGCGCCGTGACATCGCCCTGAACACCCGCGTCACCGCCGCGCACTTCGACCAGGGCGCCGGCCTGTGGCGGGTCGAGAACGACCGTGGCGGGCGCTGCACCGCGCAGTACTGCGTGATGGCCACCGGGTGTCTGTCGGTACCCAAGGCGCCCGACCTGCCGGGCATCGAACGCTTCGCCGGCGCCACCTACCTCACCGCGGCGTGGCCCAGGGACGGCGTCGACTTCACCGGCCAACGCGTGGGCGTGATCGGCACCGGCTCCACGGCCATCCAGGTGATCCCGCAGGTGGCCCGCCAGGCCGAGCACCTGACGGTGTTCCAGCGCACCGCCAATTTCAGCGTGCCGGCGCGCAACGGGCCGCTGGAGGCGGCCGAACAGCAGCGCGTCAAGGCCGATTACCCCCATCGCCGCGCGCTGAGCCGCCAATCGCTGTTCGGCATTCCCGTCGCGCTCCCGGACACGCCACGGCGCACGCGCGACATTCCGCCCGCCGAGCTCAACCAGACGCTCGAAACGCTGTGGGCGCAGGGCGGCGCCATGAGCCTGCTGGCCGCCGCGCCGGACGTGCTGGTGGACCCGGAGGCCAACGCGCGGGTGGCCGAGTTCGTGCGCGGCAAGATCCGCGCCACGGTCAGCGACCCCAGGGCGGCCGAGCTGCTGTGTCCCACCAGCCACCCGCTGGGGACCAAGCGCCTGTGTCTGGACA
This sequence comes from Gammaproteobacteria bacterium, assembly GCA_003526065.1. The sequence continues at coordinate 1,408 of DQBD01000052.1, forward strand.
CCGACTACTACGAGACCTTCAACCGCGACAACGTGACGCTGGTCGACCTGCGCGCCACGCCCGTCGAGACGCTCACCGAGCACGGCCTGCGCACCCGCGACGCCGAGCACCGGCTCGACGCGCTGATTCTCGCCACCGGCTTCGATGCCATGACCGGCGCCCTGCTGGCCATGGACATTCGCGGGCGCGACGGTCGCAGCCTGCGCGAGGCATGGGCGGACGGCCCCCACACCTACCTGGGCCTGGCCAGTGCCGGCTTCCCGAATCTGTTCCTGATCACCGGCCCGCAAAGTCCGTCGGTGTTCACCAACATGGTGATGTCGATCGAGCAGCACGTGGACTGGATTGCCGACTGCCTTGCCCACCTGCGTGCCCGCGGCATCCGCAGCATCGAGGCCAGCGCGCCGGCGCAGGCACAGTGGGAGGCGCACGTCGCGGCGGTGGCCGACGCCACGCTCATGCCGCAGGCCGACTCCTGGTACGTCGGCGCCAACGTGCCCGGCAAGCCGCGTGTGTTCATGGCCTACCTCGGCGGTCTTGGGCCGTACCGGCAGCGCTGCGACCAGGTGGCGGCCCAGGGCTACGCCGGCTTCGAGCTCACGCCGGCGGCGGTCGCGGTTTGAAGGGTCGCTGAAAACGGGCATTCTTGCCGCCCGTTTCAACGCGCCCCACTACAAGGAGGCCCCATGGACCTGCAACTCACCGGCAAGCGCGCACTGGTCACCGGCAGCACCGCCGGCATCGGTTATGCCATCGCCGTCAGCCTGGCGCGCGAAGGCGCCGAGGTCATCCTGAACGGCCGCACGCAGGCGGGCGTCGACGAGGCGCTCGGCAGCCTGCTCGGCGACACCGGCGTGCTGGCGACCGGCTTCGCCGGCGATCTGGGCACCGCGGACGCCTGCGCCGCGCTGGCGGCGCAGCATCCGGACGTGGACATCCTGGTCAACAACCTCGGCATCTTCGACACCAAGCCGTTCGAAGACATTCCGGACGCGGACTGGCAACGCTTTTTCGACGTCAACGTCATGGCCGGGGTGCGCCTGGCGCGCGCCTACCTGCCCGCCATGCGCGCACGCGACTGGGGCCGCATCGTGTTCATTTCCAGCGAGAGCGCCATCAACATCCCGGCCGAGATGGTGCACTACGGCATGACCAAGACCGCCCAGCTGTCGGTGGCCCGTGGTCTGGCCGAGTCGCTGTCCGGCACCGGCATCACCGTCAACAGCGTGCTGCCGGGACCGACGCGCTCGCGTGGCGTGGCGGGATTTCTGGAAAAAATGGCTGCCGAGTCGGGCCAGCCGGTGGCGACCATCGAGAAGGAATTCTTCGAGCGCGCGCGCCCGAGCTCCCTGATCCGTCGTTTTGCCGAGCCGGCCGAGGTGGCGGCCCTGGTCACCTACGTGGTCAGCCCGCTGGCCAGCGCCACCACCGGCGCCGCCTTGCGTGTGGACGGTGGCATCGTGCGCAACCCGTTCTGAGATCACCGTGGCCGAAGGCCGATCGTTCTGGTCCAGTCTGCCGGGAATCCTGACCGCGCTGGCCGGCTTGCTGACGGCGCTGGGCGGACTCCTGCTGGCGTTTCGCGACAGTGGCCTGATCGGCGTCTCGACACCGGAGCCGCCCGCGCAGCCGCCAGGCATCGAAGCGGCACCGGACACCGGACCGGCGCCGCTGGCCTTGCGTGGCGTGGCAACCACGCTGACTCCGGAGCGTCTGGCGAGGGCGTTCGCCCAACGCGGCCTGTTCGACCGGATGCTCAACCCGGCGGGAGCGGGCGTCGCCAATCGGTTTGCCACCGAGCTGCACGGTGACGACGCCATCATCCGTGATGCCGCGACCGGTCTGGTCTGGCAGGCGGGCGGCAGCGCGGGGCTCACCTACGCGGCGGCCGAATCGGCGCTCAAGACCATGAACGAACAGGCCTACGCCGGTCACCGCGACTGGCGTCTGCCGACGGCCGAGGAAGCCGCGTCCCTGCTGGAGCCGGTGGCCCGGAACGGGCGGCACATCGATCCGGTGTTCGGCAGCGGGGTCAATTTCATCTGGACCGCCGATCGCAGCCCGGATGGCCGTATCTACGTGGCGTACTGGGTCGACGGAGGCCTGTCGCGGGAGCGACCGGCCTTTCACGCCTGGCTGAAGGCGGTTCGCTGACGCCCGTCCGGCAGCGCTACAGCCGCGCCCAGCGCCGGTAGCGCCACTGCCAGTATTCCGGATAGGCGCGGATCTCCGACTCTGCCAGCCGGTACAGCGCCTGCACGGCGGGGTCGGTGGCGCTGGGGCGGCCGGCGGCCGGTGCCAGCGCCGGGTGGATCACCACGTCCTGATCGCGCGGGTGCAGGAACACCGGCACCAGCGGCGCGCGCGCCCGGCGTGCCAGCACGAATGGCCCGGCCGGCATCGGCACCGACTTGCCGAGGAACTCGATATCGACCCCGCCATCGTCCTTGACCCCCTGATCGAGGTAGATCATCACCACCCGCCCGCGTCGCAGGGCGTCCAGCACGCGTGGTGCCGCCGGCTGGTCGGGCTCGATGCGGATGGCCTCGATGCCCAGCCGCTGCAGGGCATCGATGTAGTACCCGCGCGGCACCTGACGGGCCTCGCGGATGACGATGGTGACCGGGTACCGCGCCTGCGCCAGCCACAGCGGCACCTTGGCGAAATGTCCCAGGTGCAGGCTCACGGCCAGCACACCGCGCCCCGCGGCCAGGGCCTGGTCGAGGTGCTCGCGGCCGTGGGCGCTGACCGGGCCGACGAACTGTCCGGCGGCAATGGCCCCGTCCACCACCTGCAGGAACTCGAGCGCGCCCACGCTGGTATCGCACAGCGACGCGCGGCCGATGGCGGCCAGTTCCGCCGGCGGGCGATCCGCCAGCGCCAGGTGCAGGTTGGCCAGGTCGCGCCGGCGCGCCAGCGGTCGCAGTGCCCAGTTGAGGCGGCCGACGGTCCGCCCGATGGCGCGTGTCAGGC
>DQBD01000238.1 GCA_003526065.1 Gammaproteobacteria bacterium
TCGGCCGCCGCACCGGCATCGCCGCCAGCGCCGCCGGCTGCCACCGGCGCCGCCGCAAAGGCCGCCGCGCTGACACCGAACTTCTCTTCCATCATGCTGATGAGATCAACGACTTCCATCACCGTCATGTTGGAAATCGCGTCGAGGATTTCTTCCTTGCTAACCGCCATGGTCCTGCACTCCTGGGAACGAAAAATCAAAAATTGTCAAAAACGACCCGGCTCAACCGGGACCGACCAGCTCTCAACCCTGCTTCTGGTCCCGGACGGCCGCTACGGTACGTACCAGCTTGCCGTGCGGCGCCGCCAGCGTGCGCACCAGCTTGGCGATCGGCGCCTGCATGACACCCATCAGCTGCGCCAGCGCTTCCTCGCGCGTCGGCAGCTTGGCCACCGCCTCGAGATCCTCGGGACGCAGCAGCCGGCCGGCCACTGCCACCAACCGCACTTCGGCCTTGGGGTTGGCCTTGCGGAAGTCGCGCACCATGCGTGCCGCCGCGCCGGGCTCACCCCGCGAGAACGCCACCATCAGGGGCCCACGCGCCTGCTCTCGGATGCACTCGTACTCGGTACCCTCGACCGCCCGCCGCAACAAGGTGTTCTTCACCACCTTGAGATAAACATCGGCTTTGCGCGCCTCGCGGCGCAGGCCCGTCACCTGCTGTACCGTCAGACCGCTCAGATCCAGGCCCACCAGCGCCGGCGCATTCGCCGCCACCTCGGCCACTTCACTTACGATCGCCTGTTTCTTTTCCAGAATGGTCTTCACGGCGAAATTCCTACTGTTGACTCACGCGGCCGCCGGTCACTGCCCAAGGCTGGCCAAGTCCACGGACAGGCCCGGGCCCATCGTGGTCGACACCGTCACCTTGCGCACATAGACGCCCTTGGAGGTGGCCGGCTTGAGCTTTTGCACATCCGCCAGCACCGCCTGCAGGTTCTCGCGCAGGGCATCCACCGGGAAGGACACGCGGCCGATGACGCAGTGGACGATGCCCGCCTTGTCGGTACGGAAACGCACCTGGCCCTTCTTGGCGTTGTTCACGGCGGCCGCCACGTCCGGCGTCACCGTGCCCACCTTGGGGTTCGGCATCAGGCCACGCGGGCCAAGCAGCTGACCGAGCGTACCGACGACGCGCATGGCGTCCGGTGCCGCGATCACCACACTGAAGTCGAGCTCGCCGCCGCGCATGCGCTCGGCCAGGTCTTCCATGCCAACCACATCGGCACCCGCGGCCGCAGCCGCCTCGGCTGCCTGCCCCTGGGCGAACACCGCCACTCGGGCCTGCTTGCCGGTGCCGTGCGGCAGTACCGTCGCACCACGCACCACCTGGTCCGACTTGCGCGGATCCACGCCCAGGTTCAGGGCCACGTCCATCGACTCGTCGAACTTGGCGCTGGCCACGTCCTGGAGCAAACCCAGGGCGTCATCCAGCGGCAGCATCCGGCGTCCGGCCAGCTTCTCGTTGATTGCTTGACGTCGCTTGCTCAGCGCCATGTCACAGGCCCTCCACAGTCAGGCCCATGCTGCGAGCGCTGCCCGCAATGGTCCGCACCGCCGCGTCCAGGTCGGCAGCCGTCAGATCAGGCTCCTTCGCACGCACGATCTCTTCCAGCTGCGCGCGGCTCACCGTTCCCACCTTGCTGGTGTTCGGGTTCGAGCTGCCCTTGCCGATACCGGCTGCTTTCTTGAGCAGAACCGAGGCCGGCGTCGTCTTCTTGATGAAGGTGAAGCTGCGGTCTTCGTAGACGGTGATCACCACCGGCACCGGCAACCCCGGCTCCAGGCTGGCCGTCTCGGCGTTGAACGCCTTGCAGAACTCCATGATGTTCACGCCACGCTGACCCAGCGCCGGCCCGACCGGCGGGCTCGGGTTGGCCTGCCCGGCTTTCACCTGCAGCTTGATGTATGCACTTACTTTTTTTGCCATTGCATCCGTTCCGGTTGACGGGTCAACGCCTTACGGCTCCCCGCTGCCGCTCCAAAACCGGGCGACTACGCTTTCTCTACCTGAGAGAAATCCAGTTCGACCGGTGTCGACCGGCCGAAGATCATCACCGACACATTCAGGCGACTTTTCTCGTAATTGACCTGCTCGACGACGCCATTGAAGTCGTTGAACGGCCCATCGGTGACACGCACCATCTCGCCGACCTCGAACAGCACCTTCGGCCTGGGCTTGTCCTGACCCTCGCGCACGCGGCTGAGAATCTCGTCCGCCTCGCGCTCGGTGATGGGGGCCGGCTTGTCGCCGCTGCCGCCGATGAAGCCCAGAACCCGCGGGACGCTGCGCACCAGGTGCCAGGTCTCCTCGTCCATCTCCATCTGCACCAGCACGTAGCCAGGAAAGAACTTGCGCTCACTCGAACGCTTCTGGCCATCGCGCATCTCGACGACTTCCTCGGTCGGCACCAGGATGTCGCCAAACTTGGCCTCGAGTCCGGCGCGCGCCACCCGTTCCTTGAGGGTGCGCTGCACCGTCTTCTCGTACCCCGAGTAGGCGTGCACCACGTACCAACGCATCGACACTGATCAGCCCCCCAATCCCATGAACGCCCCGATCGCGAGACTGATCACCCAATCAAAAAACCACAACATCAGGCCGACCATCACGGCCGCCAGAAACACCACGCCGGTCATCTGCAGCGTCTCGCGACGGGTCGGCCACACCACGCGCCGCAATTCGGTGCGCGACTCGCCCATGAACTCCCACAGCCGCGCACCCGGCGCGCTGCGCACGGCCAGCACCACGGCCACTGCCACGGCCGCCAGCACCGTCAGCACGCGCACGACCTGCGGCTGGTCATGCAGCAAGTAGAAGCCGGCAATACCCGCCGCCAGCAGCGCCGTCGCCAGAATCAGCAACAGACGATCCGCGAGACGCTGCTTTGCTACCGGTGCGTTGACCGTCATACCTATCGACCTTCTGGACACGCCGGGCCGCCAAGCCCAGGACTGGCAGGCCAGGAGGGAATCGAACCCCCAACCTGCGGTTTTGGAGACCGCCGCTCTACCGATTGAGCTACTGGCCTGTACCTGGATAACCCGCGTGCCGCCCGGCCACTCCTTACTCGATCACCTTGGTAACC
>DQBD01000163.1 GCA_003526065.1 Gammaproteobacteria bacterium
AGCTTCTGGATGATGTTCTCGACGTCCTCACCCACGTAGCCGGCCTCGGTCAGCGTGGTGGCGTCGGCGATCGTGAACGGCACGTTCAGGATGCGTGCCAGGGTTTCGGCCAGCAGCGTCTTGCCCGAGCCGGTCGGCCCGACCAGCAGGATGTTGCTCTTGGACAGTTCGACTTCGTCTTTCTGCTGGCCGGCGTCCAGGCGCTTGTAGTGGTTGTAGACGGCGACCGACAGGATCTTCTTGGCCTGATCCTGGCCGATGACGTAGTCATCCAGGTGACGGCACAGCTCCTGGGGCGGTGGCAGGCGCTTGCGCCGCTCCTCGCCGGCCTGCTCGCCCACTTCGTCGCGGATGATGTCGTTGCACAGCTCGACACACTCGTCGCAGACGAACACCGACGGGCCGGCGATGAGCTTGCGTACCTCGTGCTGGCTCTTGCCGCAGAACGAGCAGTAGAGAAGCTTTTCGCCGTCACTACCGCGTTTTTCGTCGCTCATATCCTTAACCCTGCAAGTGCTGGTTCGGCGCCCATGTCCGTGCTGCCGGGCATCCGGCTCGGGCGCCCGCAGTCAACGTTATACCGCCAACGACACCGGCAAGAAACGGGGGTATCCGCCTCAATCCCGCCGGTCGATGACCTTGTCGATCAGCTTGTATTCCAGCGCCTCGTTCGCCGACAGGAAGTTGTCGCGGTCGGTGTCTTGGCGAATCTGGTCGATGGTGTGGCCGGTGTGCCTGGACAGGATATCGTTCAACAAATCCCGGATCTTGAGCATCTCCTTGGCGTGGATCTCGATGTCCGAGGCCTGGCCGCGGAAGCCGCCCAGCGGTTGGTGGATCATCACCCGCGAGTTGGGCAGGGCGAAGCGCTTGCCGGTGGCTCCGGCGGCCAGCAGCACGGCCCCCATGCTGGCGGCCTGGCCGATGCACAGTGTCGATACCGCCGGCTTGATGAACTGCATGGTGTCGTAGATGGCCAGTCCGGCGGTGACCGAGCCGCCCGGGGAGTTGATGTAGAAGTGGATGTCCTTGTCCGGGTTCTCGGACTCCAGGAACAGCAACTGCGCCACCACCAGGTTGGCAATGTGGTCTTCGACCGGCCCGACCAGGAACACCACGCGCTCCTTGAGCAGGCGCGAGAAGATGTCGTAGGCGCGCTCGCCGCGGGCGGTTTGCTCCACCACCATCGGGATCAGGCCCTGGGCTACCGGGCCGGGCAGGCTGTGGGTCGGGTCGCTCATGAAGGACGGCTCTCCGTTGGGCTGCAGACGGTCAGGCGGCGACGGCGTCGTCGAAGGTCAGGGTTTCTTCGGTCACCTGTACCTTGGACAGCGCCCAGTCGACCAGTTGCTCTTCCAGGGTCATGTTCTCGATTTCCTGCAGCCGTTCCGGTTGGCTGTAGTACCAGTTGACCACCATGTCCTTGTCGTCGAAACCGGCGGCCATGCGCTCGATCTCGGCGCGCACCTGCTGCGGGTCGGCCTTGATGTTCTCGCGCTGGGTGATCTCAGCCAGCAGCAGGCCAAGCTTGACCCGGCGTTCGGCCTCGGCTTCGAACGGCGCCATGTCGCCGTGCGGGTCGACGGCTGGATTGCGCTGCTGGGCCTGATGGGCCAGGTTGTGCGCCTCCTGATGAACCAGGCTGTGCGGCAGGTCGAACTGGTGCTGCTCGGCGAGCATCTGCATGACGGCTGCCTTGCGCCGCCGGCGCAGTGCGCCGGACAGTTCCTGTTCCAGGCGCTCGCGCAGGCGTGTGCGCAGCGTGTCCAGGTCACCGTCCTCGATGCCGAAGGCCTTGGCCAGCTCGGCGTCGAGCGCCGGCAGTTGCATTTCCTGCACTTCGCGTACGGTCACCTCGAACTGCGCCGACTTGCCGGCCAGGTTCTCGCGCGGGTAGTCGTCCGGGAAGGTGACGCTCACGGTGCGTGCGTCGCCGGCGCTGGCGCCCAGCAGCTGTTCCTCGAAGTCGCCGATGAGGGTGCCGCTGCCGAGCACGATGGGGACTTCCTGGGCACTGCCGCCTTCGAACGCCTCGCCGTCGATGCTGCCGGCGAAGTCGATGACGACCCGGTCGTCGGTGGCCGCAGCCCGCTCGACGGTTGGCCACTCGGCGCGCTGGCGGCGCATGCGATCGAGCATCTTCTCGACGTCGTCATCGCTGACGCTGGCCGTCGGCACGGTGACGGTGACGCCGCTCAGGTCGGCCAGCTCGATTTCCGGAAACACCTCGAAGCTGGCAGAGAAGGTCAATGCCTCGCCATCGTCCGTGTTCTCGGCGTTGATGGACGGGTTGCCGGCCGGGCGCAGCTGATGTTCGCCCAGCCCCTCGATGAACTTGCCCTGCAGCAGTTCGCCGACCACTTCGTCGCGCACGCGCGCGCCGTGCTGGCGGCGGATCACCGACAGCGGCGCCTTGCCGGGGCGAAAGCCGTTCACGCGCGTCTGGCGTGCCAGTTGGGTCAGGCGTGTGGTGACCTGTTGCTCGATTTCAGCCGTCGGCAGCGTCAGCGTCAGCCGGCGTTGCAGGCCGCCGGTGCTTTCCAAGGGGATAGTCATTCAGGGCTCGGAGCTGGTTAGTTAGTGAGTGAGATGGTGCGAAAGGAGAGACTCGAACTCTCACGGGTTGCCCCGCTGGTACCTAAAACCAGTGCGTCTACCAATTCCGCCACTTTCGCACGGTCGGGCAGTCGGGACAGTCTGGGGCGCCGAGTATACCCAAGGCGCCTGCGCCCGGCCGGTGTGGCTTGGCGAACGAAAGACTGGTGCCGGGAGAGAGAATCGAACTCTCACGAGGTTGCCCCCACCAGATTTTGAGTCTGGCGCGTCTACCGGTTTCGCCATCCCGGCACGGGAAGGGGGGGCTAGTATGCCATCGGCGGCGGCCGACTCACAGGGTGCGGCGCCGGGCAGGCGCGCGGTTTGCTACCATCCGCCGCCCCATGCGGCGCCAGGACTTCCATTACGCATTGCCGGAGCGGCTGATCGCCCAGCACCCGCTGGCCGAACGCACCGCCAGTCGCCTGTTGTACGTGCCGGCGGCGGCGCCGCTGCAGGACCGTTCTTTCACCGACCTGCCGTCATTGCTGCGGCCGGGCGACCTGCTGGTGCTCAACGACACGCGGGTGATTCGTGCCCGGCTGCGTGGCCGGCGCGCCAGCGGCGGCCGTGTCGAGGCGCTGATCGAACGCCTGCAGGGCGAGTACACGGCGCTGGTGCAACTGCGCGGCGGCAAGTCGCTGAAGCCGGGGGCGGCGGTGACGTTCGCCGGCGGTGGTCAGCAGGTGGTGGCCACCCTGGGTGAGGTGGTCGGCGAATTCCGCCAGCTGCGGTTCGACCGCCCCGTGCGCGACTGGCTGGACACCATCGGCCAGCTGCCGCTGCCTCCGTACATCACCCGCCAGGCCGGCAACGACGATGAAAACCGTTACCAGACGGTCTACGGGCAACGTCCGGGGGCGGTGGCCGCACCGACCGCCGGTCTGCACTTCGACGCGCCGCTGCTCGAACGACTGCGTGGCCTGGGCGTGCAGATCGGCCAGGTCACGCTGCATGTGGGTGCCGGCACCTTCAAGCCCGTCCGGGTGGAGGATCTCCACGCGCACCGCATGCATGCCGAGTGGCTGGATGTGTCGCCCGAGGTGTGCGCGCAGGTGGCCGCGACGCACGCGCGTGGCGGGCGGGTGGTGGCGGTCGGCACGACCGTGGTGCGGGCGCTTGAAAGCGCGGCAGCGGACGGCGCGTTGGCGCCGTTTGTCGGCGAAACCCGCCTGTTCATCACGCCCGGCTACCGGTTTCGCGTGGTCGATGCGCTGATCACCAACTTCCACCTGCCGGA
>DQBD01000053.1 GCA_003526065.1 Gammaproteobacteria bacterium
GCGGTGATGTCCGGCGCCTCGCGGCAGTCGCGCCCGCGCAGCAGCGCCTCAAAGTAGCGCGGCGGCTCGAAGATGCGCAGTTGGGCGGCCGTGAGCTGGCCATTGTCGATGGCCAGATGCAGTGCCCCCTCCCCCTCCACTCGGGCCAGGTAGTTGACGTCGATGGTGCGGGTGGCGTCTGTCATGGCGTGCCGTCGTGACGGGCCGCTTCGTCGGCGAAGGCCGGGGCGGCGGCGTTGAAGGTGCGATACAGCCGCCTCAGGGTGGCGGACGGCAGGCCGGCGGCCAGCAGCTGGTCGCTCAGTGCGGGCGCGTTGGGTGTTTCCTTCGGCCCGAAGCAGCCGTAGCAGCCGCGGTTGTAGGCCGGGCAGATGGCGCCGCAGCCGGCCTGCGTCACCGGCCCCAGGCACGGCGTGCCATGGGCCACCAGCACGCAGCTGGTGCCGCGTGCCTTGCATTCCTCGCACACGCTGGAGGTCGCCAGGTTCGGCCGCCGGCCGGCCAGCAGCGCGGCGAGCAGTTCCAGCAGTTGCTGTTTGTTGACCGGGCAACCGCGCAGTTCGTAGTCGACCTTGACGTGGGCGGCGATCGGCGTCGAGGTGGCCAGGCTGTCGATCCACTCCGGGCGCGCGTAGACAATTCGCTTCCACTCCTCCACGTCGCGCAGGTTGCGCAGCGCCTGTATGCCGCCGGCGGTGGCGCAGGCGCCGATGGTCACCAGCAGTCCGGACTGCGCGCGCACGGCTTCGATGCGCTCGCGGTCGTGAGCGGTGGTGATGGAGCCTTCCACCAGCGACACGTCGTACGGGCCCGGCTCCATGCGGCTGGAGGCTTCCGGAAACAGCGCGATCTCGACCCGATCGGCGACCGCCAGCAGCTCGTCCTCACAATCCAGCAGGCTCAGTTGGCAGCCGTCGCAGGAGGCGAATTTCCACACCGCCAGGCGCGGCCGGGAGGGATGCGCGTTCACAGTTCCGGTACCTCCAGCAGGCCGGCCAGGCGCGGCCAGGGCAGCACCGGGCCATCGCGGCAGATGAAATGCGGCCCCAGCTGGCAGTGCCCGCAGTAGCCGACCGCGCACTTCATGTTGCGTTCCAGTGACACGTGAATCGCCGCCGGCGCCACACCCCGACGCAGCAGCGCCTCGGCCGTGAAGCGCATCATGATCTCCGGACCGCACACCAGCGCCGTTGTGCGCTCGGGATCGAAGCCGGCGCGCGCCACCAGACGCGTCACCACGCCCACCTCGCCACCCCAGCCGGCGCTGGCGCGGTCCACGGTGATGGCGAACTCGACATCCCGATGCGCCGCCCAGGCGGCCAGTTCGCCGCCGTACAGCACGTCGGCCGGGGTGCGGGTGCCATACAGGATGCACACGCGCCCGTAGCGCTCGCGCTGCGCCAGCACCTGGACGATGGCCTGGCGCAGCGGCGCCAGGCCCAGGCCACCGGCGACGATCACCAGGTCCCCGCCGGCAGCGGCCTCCAGTGGCCAGGCGCTGCCATACGGGCCGCGCAGGCCGATCACCGTGCCGGCGGCAAGGCCGGCCAGGGCGCGGGTCACGCTGCCCACGGCGCGGATGGTGTGCTGCAGCGCGCCGTCGCCGTCCACGCCGGCGATGGAGATCGGCACCTCGCCGATGCCGTAGGCATAGACCATGTTGAACTGCCCGGGCGCGCATCTGATGCCCCCATCCCCCAGCGGGGTCACGACCCAGGTGAACACATCGGGGGTGTCCTGCCGGCGCTGGGTGATGCGCCACGGCGCCGGCAGCTGTGCCTCGGCGGCTGCGCTCATGGTGCTTCCCCCGGTGGCGCGTACACGTCCAGCACCTGCAGGCGGCAGGACTGCACCCGTTCGCTCAGCGTCACCACCAGCGTCTTGAGCACGGCGTAGCCGACCACCGGATCGCGCTCCATCAGGGCACGCAGGCGGTCGGCGTCGAAGGCCAGCACGCGAACCGCCGTCACCGCGCGCGCATCGAACTGGCAGCGGTACGGCGGCTGGAACCAGGACCAGCCGACGGCCTCGTCCGGGCCCACCGTCTCCAGCGTGACGATGCCCTGTCCCGGCAGCGCCAGCTTGACCTCCACCTGCCCTTCCAGCACCAGGTAGAACGTGTCCGCCGGCGTGTGCTGACGCAGCAGGTAGTCGCCGGGGGCGTAGTGACGCGCCTCGGCACAGGCCGCCAGGCCGTCGCATTGCCCGGGGGACAGGCCGCGACAGAAACGCTGGCTTTCCACCAGCTCGCGCAGTGTCACGGTGCTGCCCTCCGGTCGTCGGCGGCGATGGCCGCCACCTCCTCGGTGATGTCGATGCCGACCGGGCACCAGGTGATGCAGCGCCCGCAACCGACGCAGCCGCTCTGGCCGAACTGGTCGTGCCAGGTGGCCAGCTTGTGCGTCAGCCACTGCCGGTAGCGCGACTTCACCGAGCCGCGCACGCTGCCGTGACCGAGGTGACTGAACTCGACGTTGAAGCACGAATCCCACGAACGCTCGCGGTGCGCGGCGCCGGCCAGGTCCGTGACCTCCTGGTCGGTGGAACAGAAACAGGTCGGGCAGGCCAGCGTGCAGTTGGCGCAGGACAGACAGCGCTCGGCCACCGCATCCCAGCGCGGGTGTTCGAGGTTGCCCATCAGCAGCGCCGGCACGGCCGTGGCGTCGATGCCGCGTGTCTGCATGGCGGCGGTGCGTTCGGTCTGGGCGCGCGCGGCGGCCCGCTCGCCGGCACGCGCGGGCGCGCCAGATGGCACGCCCGCGCGTGCCG
>DQBD01000164.1 GCA_003526065.1 Gammaproteobacteria bacterium
CCCGCAGGTGCGGGGAACACACTTCTTCTATCCAACTGAAAGAAAGGCACAAAAAAGACAAAAGGAAAACTACCGGCAAAATCACCGGCGTAAGCGCGCACTGCTGCAAGTTTTCAAAGAGCATTCTTGCCGCCATCCGGCGGGGGCAAGAAAGACACCAGCTTGGCGCCATCCAGTTCCACCGGAATACGCCGGTTGGTGCCACAGGTCACAAAGTCGAAACCTGCCTCGGTCGCCGCCTTCCAGGCCATAACAGCGTTGCCATCGCCAATGCCCTGCTCGACCTGCGACCAGATGTTTTCGCGCACGCGGCGCGAGAAATCACCGACGTATACGCCCGCGCGTATCTCCAGCAGCCACACCGCTAGCCGACCGCGTAAACGCGGCGGCGCATTTTCAACCACGATGACCAGCATCACCGAGCGCTTGCGGATTGGGAATGGCCGGCCCGATGGCGTCCACAGGTGCCGTTGGAGGCGCGATTTCGCCCGCCGCGAGCATGTCCTCGATGCCCGGAATGATGCGTTCCAGCAACCGTGTCTGCCGAAAGATATCCCGGCAGCGCAGGCGAACTTCACGTTCGGGGTTTACCGGCTTTTTGGCAGCCACCTGAAAGGCGACCGGGACCACCGTCTCGAATTTGTAGACATCGGCCACGTCGTAGACAAACGACAGCGGCTTGCCGGTGTGGATAAACCCCACCGCCGGCGCGTATCCGGCTGCCAGCACGGCCGCTTCGGTGACGCCGTACAGGCAGGCGGTGGCGGACGAAAGGCACCGGTTGGGCAAATCCGAGGCATCCCACGCGGTAGGGTCATAGTTACGGGCGCGCCACGTCACGCCGAATTTCTGGGCGATGCGCTTGTACATCTCGCGTACCCGGGCGCCCTCGATGCCGCGCAACTGCTCCACCGAGCGCCGCTGCGGCGGCGGCTCGCCAAATCGCAGCGCGTACATGCGGCGCACAACCTTGAGTCGCAGGTCCGGATCGAGCGCCAGCTTGGCCTGATAGAGCAAGCGGTCCGAGCGGGCACCGCCGGGTTGCCCGGCGGAATACAAGCGCACGCCGGCCTCGCCAATCCACACCAGCAGCGTGCCGACCCGCGCGGCCAGCGCCACGGCGGCATGCGAGACGCGGGCGCCGGGCTCCAGCATGAGGCAGGCCACGCCGCCGACCGGGATGTGCGTGCGCACGCCGTTGGCGTCCACCACCACGAAGGCGCCATCGAGGACATCGAGCTGGCCGCGTTCGATGTAAAGCACCGACAGGCGCTCCTTGATCGGGATCGGACGCAGCGGCGGCAACAGGTCGGCCAAGTCTCACTCCAACAGGCGATGGGTCGGAACCCGTGCGGCGTGCTCGGTGAAGGCTAACGTCGCTCCGCAGACTGCATGCGGGCTTTCCGCTGCTCACGCCTTGCGCATGCGAAGCTCGCGCTACGTGGCCTACAAGCGCCGTACCAGCAACAGGCCACAGCCGAACGCCTTGGCCGGGCCGATGCCATGGAGCAGCGCTTTGTGCAAGCGATCGGTGTCGGTGACGGTCAGCACACCGGCAAAATCGACCGAGGAAAAACGCAGGCGCCGTTCCTTGGGAAGCTGCCGCTTTTCAGCGTGGTTTCGGTAGGCATCCACGCGCAGCGCCCCTTCATCCAACACAAACCCGTCTCGTTCCCCGCACCGGCGCAGCCATGCGCTGCAGGTTTGCGCTACCAGGTCATAAAGGGTCGGGCGGTCCTCGTCCACCCAGTCGGCCCAGCGCGCGAGGCCCCGGGCCTGCAACAGCCGCTTTTTCTCGGCCATGACCACATCATCGCGGCGCGTCTTCCCGTCGCGCCGGGTGCGCACGACCGGATTTGCACGCAACTCGAATTGCAGATGTGTCCCGGGCGCGATATGCGGCGCATATTCCCGGCTCTGCACCGTCCAGGCACTGTCGGGGCTCACCGGAGGACGTGCGGAGACCATGTGAAAGCGCGCCATGCCGTCGCGTTCGCTGCGTCGGAACAGAAAGTCGCGCGGGGCATCGGGGTCATTCGGAAAGAAACGCCACAGCCACTGGTGATCTTCATAGGGCCCACCCAGCAGGGTGTGGGCGGCGTCGCGTTCGCTGCCGGGGGTCGGCGTAATGACGCTCAGAAACATGGCTAGCCCTCCCCGGTCAGCATCGCCACATGCTCGAAGCGATCCCCAAACTGCCAGCCGCCGCGCCGGATGAGCCGATCCTTGCGCACCGTGGTGAGGTCGGGCTCGAGCCCTGACACCATCTGTTCCGGCCAGGCCAGTTGCCGCAGCGGCTCGGGAGTCTCCAATGGCGTCTCGCCATGGCGATTGCGCCGGCTGTCCAACTGCTCGCATTGTCGAAGCCGGTAGGTTTCGAAAGCGTCCTTGACGTTTTCAGCCGAGACAAGCTGTGGATCGAGCGGCGACGCCAGTGGGCAGGACTTGCGACCGAGATAGAGCACAAAACGTGGCTTGGCCAAGGCACCGGCCAGCGCCTGCAGGGAATACGGCGGGCTGTGCGCTTCCTGTATCGCCACGCGCCAGGCGCCATCCTGACGGTAGTCGCGGGTGGAGAGCACCGTGTTCAGCGCCGGCTTTGGCACGGCCAGCTCGTCACGTCGTGTCCGGTGCGGCCGCTTTTTGAGGTCCGCGCGGCCGGGGACTTGTGCCGTGTGGTAGTCGCGCAACAACGTGCCCTGCTTCACCACGCCGACGGCACAGCGGTAGCCCTGTCGCAGCGCGGCGTGAGCCGCCTCCTCGTCGCGGCGGATGCCCAGGGCGGCGGCAAGCAGCCCGATCAAGGCCGATTCGCCCGGCCAGTTGAGGCTGCCGCGGTGCTCGCCAACCGCCGTGTCACCCCAGGCCGCCAAAGGCGCATGCAGCTGAAAAACCAGGAAGTCCATGGTCAGACACCCTTGACGAAATCGGTCAGCCCCTGCAGCGAGCCCTCGCCGGTCTCGACGTTGAACCGGTACCGACCCGTGGCACAGGCGCCGTAGACCTGGTCGAAGTTCTCGCAACGTCGATCCAGCGCGCCAACGGCGGCGTCAAGCAGGCTCCAATCCTCGCGGGCACGCACCGGCTTCAAGAAGGCCTGCGCCAACGAACGCGGTTGCTGGTCGCCTTTTTCAGCCAGTGCGAACGCCGCATAGGCACGCGAGGCGAAGCTGTTCTGCATGCCGGTCGGCGCCACCTTGGTCACCGCATGGAGCAGTGCCTCCAGGGCACGCCCCGTGAGCTCGGCATCGCCGCCGAGGTTCTCTTGCAGCAGCTCACGGTTGATGCACAGGTAGAGGTAAAAGACGCCTGCGCCGTAGCCGCGCTCTCCGATGTGGCCCGCGCCGGCGTCCTCACTGCCGTCGTTGAGGTCATCCACCGCGCTGAAGTAGTCGTCCTCCACCGCCGCCTTGTGCACGGTGAAGGCATGGGCGACCTGTATGGCAGCCTCCACGTTGTATGCGGGAGCATCGGCAAGCATCCGACCGAACATGGCGATATCCGCCGCCCGTGCCGGTTTGCGCAGCAGGTCGAGTTCCTCCGTGCTCGGGCCGCTGCCACGCTCGGCGCAAACACCGGCCAACGCGATTACGGCCTCGCGCTCCTCCGGGCCGAAGTGGGCCAACTGCTCGATTTCGAGATCCTCGTTGTGTTCGGTCTTCTTCTCGGATTTGATCTTGCCGAACTGCCCGGCCATCGCGCGGGCCCACTCGCGGGCGGTCTTTTCCGCGATACCACGTTCCCGCAGCAGCGCCAGAATCTCCCCCCCCATGCGTTTGGTACGGGTGCCGATGTGTCCCGCCAGGGCTTCCTGAAACGTCTCGCTGGTACGCCAGGCGCGCTTGAGACTTTGCGAGGAAATTCGCAGCCGCAGCGCCTCCCCCACCAGCGCCGTCTTGGGGCGTCCGGTGTCATCGCGGTTGAGGTTGGCTGGCGGATAGCTGGTCAACAGGTGCAACTGCACGAAACGGCTCATGGATGTGTCTCCCTGTGGAATTGGCATTCAGTCGGCTTTCTGCACGGGCCATTCATAGTCGTAGGCCCAGGTTTTCTTGACGTCGTCACCCCAGCACAGCAGGTCGTCGGCCAGCGCGACGATACTGGCCGGCCGCTGAAGCAGCGGCAAAACGCGTCGCAATCCGCTATAGAGCGCGTCCAGATCAGGTGACTCCAACAGACGCTGAAAGCGCAATGGACTGACCGCGGGTCGGTCGTCGCCGGGTTTACGCGCACTCATGGCTTGCGGTAACGAGGCATCGCCGTGGGTCTCGACGTGGGCCAACAGGCCGACGATGGCTGCCAGCCGGTCGTTGACCGGTGCGTCGGCGGCATGGCGCCACCCGGCTGCCCGCAGCCGCCGATAGACGCGCTGATAGGCGGGTGTGAGAACCACCGCCGTGATGTTGTGCGCGCGACGTAACTGGGCACGGTCACCGCGCTGATCGTTCAGGCCGTTCCACCAGTCGTGCAGCGCCTGCCTCAAACCGGGGTTTCTGCGGAAATCGCTGTTCATCGAGCGTGCCTCAGGTCAGTGCGTGATCGGTTTCGGAAGGTCTGGTCCTGACGGATGTCGGCAGGCCCAGTGCCGCCCGAAGCTTCCTGCCGTCCAGGTTGCGCCCGAGCTGGCGGTGCGCTTCGGCCACGCGGCGCGGGTTCTGCCGCTCGATGGCGCCGGCACCGACAAATTGCCGGTCAAACAGATCGAACGCCACCTGCCGCAACTGGTGATGCCAATGCGTGGCAAACGCCTGGGCATTGACGTCCTCCTCCACGCGGGCGCTCTGGATCGCCTGGCGCAGCAGGCGGTAGAAAGGCATCTCGGTACCGCTCCAGAAGCTCGCGTCGATGGCCGAAAGATCGCCCCGCGCCTGATCATCGAACCAGGCCTGCTTGACCGCGCTGCGCAGGAAAAAAACCGCGAGTTCCGACCCGGCCAACCAGGGCCTGACGGCCTCTTCGACCTCGCGCTGTGCATCGGTCTCGCATTCGGCCAGGCCGTAGAGCGGCAATTGGGCTTCGTACCAACAGCGGGCCTTCATGTTGTCCATGTCGTAGCCGAAGGCCCACAGCCGCAGTTGACCTTCGACGTCGCGGCGGCGGCGTTCGCACAGGTGCGATACCACCCGTGCCGGGCGAACGGACTTGTTGCCCTCGGTCTGGCCCAGTACCCAACCGAGCCAGTGCCGATAGCCGATGCCGCCCGGCTGCGGGTGCATCGGCAGCCAGTCCTCACCGCTTTGGTAGTAGGGGGAGAGCGGATGATTCCAGGCGCCCTTGTAGTTGAGCCCGTAGTTCTTGGTGGCGTAGCGCTGCAGCAGGCTGTCCGAATAACGGCCGCAAACGCCGCAGTCGCCGGCAAGCGTGGCGTCGAAATCAAGGCGGATGCGCCGCGGCATGGCCCAGTACAGGTGCACAGGATGGGTCTGGATAGGCGCCAGCTCGCCTTTTTCCTTCTGCAGGGCGGTGATGTCTGCCATCCACGGGAAGGTGAAGTGCGTTTCGGTAAGACGGGCATCGCCGGCATGGGCCAGATAAACGTCCTGTTCCAGCACGTTCAGCCACAGGTCGTGCCATAGAGTGCGCGCCGGCTGGCAGGCCACCAGCGTGGTCAGCGGGCCGCCACCGCGCAACCCGGTGCGATGGCCGGCACCGCCCGACGGCGCATTGATTTGCAGCGTCAGCAGCGCAGTGGCCGCACAGGTGGGACACAGGGTGGTGATCTGGCCACGCTTGATGAAGTGGTCGGCGTTGTTCTTCAGCGTCTGCTCGCCGGGCGCCTCGATCAGCAGCGCGCCGATACCGTTGCAGGCACCTTCATCCGAAGCGAGCGTGCGGTCCTGCATGAAACGCGCGCCATCGCCATCCAACTCGAAGGCGGATCGCAACGACGCGAACCAGTCATCCAGGGTCATGGCATCCGGTGGCTGCCGGAACCATGCGCGCCACTGTGCGGCGTTGTGGATCGGCGCGGCGGTTTGCAGCAGGCCGATGGCGAACTGCGCCAGCGCGCCATTGAAGTCCGCCCGGTCAGCGTCAAAGGCAACCCACGCGGGATCACCCAGCGCGGCGGGGGTGATCCAATGGCGACGGTTCTCGGCGTCGCGCACTGGCAGCCAGGGTTCGTCGAGCAGGTTCATTCCTCCTCCTGGTTCGCGGTCAACTCGCTTGGCCTTAGCCCAATCAGCGGGTCATAACGCCACGCCACGGCGTGTTCGCTCTGACCAGGGCGGGGCGCCGGGCCAGCGTGCCCCACCCAATCACGTGGTGTTGCCTGCAACGGCAGCAACACCGACCAACGCCCCTGCCCCGGCAGGCTTTCGCGCACCGCCTCAATGGCGGCCTTGCGCGTGGCCGATTCGGGCTCCACAGCGCGGGCGATCAGGCGTTCCGCTACGCGCACCGTGCTGTAGACCCAGGCTTGGCGCGGATCGTCATGGCTGGCCCAGGGCCGCAGGTTGTCGCCATCCCAGCGCGCCAGCACCACGTTGGTCGTGGGCTCGCCAAGTCGGGAGGGCGTTTTGGCCTCGCTCCACCAATCCGTCCCGTCCGCGCTGTAGCCGGACTCGAAAGTGAGGGTGTTGGCCCGCGCCTGACTGGCGTCGGCATAACCCTTCGCTTGGGCGCGGTCGGTGCGATGTTGTAGTCCCTCGGGCGTCTGCGCGTCCTCGCCAAAAACGCTTTCGATCAGCGTGCGCGCGTCCTGCGGCATGGCGATCGACCCACTGCGCAATGCCTGAGCCGTCAGCCAAAGCTGGCCGTGATCCGGGTAGACCGCCGCGGCTTTGGGAAATGTGCGCTGGAACCAGTCGCTCGCCGGGGCTTCGGTCCATTCGGGCCCGTAGATCCAAAGGCGCGGCGCACCCCGTCCATCAGCTGCCCCGGGCGCCCTCAAGCGCCGACCGTCTGCGTCACGCAGGTGACGACACAAGCGGCCGGCGCGCTGGATCACGCGGTCAATCGGCGCCAGGTCGGTAACCAACAGATCGAAATCCAGATCGAGCGACTGCTCGACCACCTGGGTGGCGATGAGCAGCCGCCCGGCACGCGCGGCCGGACCGCTGGCGGGCCCGAAATGTGTGAGCACCCGCTCTTCGATGTCGAGCCGATCGCGCAGCGCGAAACGGGCATGGAACAGCATCAGGCGTTCATCGGGGATCCTGCTGCGGAACAGTTCGAAGGCATCGAGCGCATCGGCGACCGTGTTGCGGATCCAGCAGACACAGCGCCCGGCATCCAGCGCGCTCAGGATGCCGCCGATCAGCTCCTCCTGTTCCGTCACGAAATGCACGGCCACCGTGCGCGCCACGGAAGACCGCGTCTCCAACGGCGTTTCAAGCAGTCGCTGCGGCGCGCCGCTGTGCCAGGTGGTGGCCAGCGGATAGGCCATCTGTGCCGGTGCCGGAATGCGCGGGTGGCCGCAGCCGTGGGCAAAAGCCGCCAGCAGCTTGCGCCTCATGACAACGGGCAAGGTAGCCGAGAGCAAAATCGCGCTGCCGCCGGCGCGGGCATGAAACTCCAGCAGCACGCACAGCACGCCCAGCATGTAGTCATCGCAGGCGTGGACTTCGTCGACCAGCAGTACCTTGTGGCTCAAGCCCAGCAGGCGCAGCGATTGATGGCGGCTTTTCAGCACCGCGAGCAGCGCCTGATCCAGGGTTCCCACGCCGGCGGGCGCGAGCAGGGCTCGCTTGTTGTGGTCGGCGAGCCAGGCGGCGCAGCGTGCGCTGGCGGTTTCATCGTGTTGGGCCTGATCGTGCTCTGCGACCACGTATGGCAACACCGAATGGGCGAATGCCTCGACGAACCGGCGGTTGCCGTGGGCCAACACAAGACTCGCCTCACCTTCGAACAGGCGCGCGTAAACCGCTGCGATGCGCCCGTACATGGCGTTGGCGGTGGCCATGGTGGGCAGGCCGATGAAAAACCCATCCGCCCGCCCCTGCGCCATCAATCGATGAGCGAGCATCACGGCCGCTTCGGTCTTGCCAGCGCCGGTGACATCTTCGAGCAGGTGAATCCGCGGCCCGGTGGGCAAGTCGAGATTGGCAGCCCAGTGCTGTAAAGGCGTCGGCTGCGCCAGATCAGGAAACAACTCGCCGAAAGACCGCTCACCCCGGCTGAGCACCGGCAGCACGCCGCAGTCGCTCAGTGCCACAGCCGCCTGTTCGCGCGCCTGCGGCCAATAGTCGGCCAGCGGTTGCCCGGCGGCGCGATACGGGAAATAACGGGTGTTGGAACCGACCCAATCCGCGAGCACCGCCAGTCCGGCCATCCACCAGGATAGATCCCGGCTGATCTCGGCGAAACGCTCCGCGCCAAGCCGCGCAGGTATCCGGCTGGCCACCTCGTCCAGCAGCAGGTGGCGCAACGCTGTAACGGCAGCCTGCAACGCGGCGCAATCGTCCTGCCGATGGCAATGCGTTTTCCAGAAACCGTCGGAAAACGGCGGCTGGCCGTGATGGCCGGTGACCGCGCGCACCCAGGCGTCGAGTCCGTCGCGATAGGCATCGCCATCCGGCCCGAACCACTGCTCGGTCTCGGACTGCCTGCTGATCCGATCGCGCCACAGCAGCCAGCCCAGGCTGTCGTGACGCAGGCTGTAGGCTTTCTCGGGCGACCTGCCCCGCAGGACCTGAAACAAGTCCGCGCGCTGTCCCTGGAACGCCTCCGTGAACTTGCCCAGGTCGTGCAGCGCAAGCCAAAAGGCAACCCACCCCTCAAGTCCGGCCTCACCTCCCAGCGCCACGGCAAACAGCCGGCGCTGCGCCGGCGCGCGCCGGAGGTACTCCACCCCCACCGCCGCCACATCCAGGCAGTGATAAACCAGCGGGTGCCACTTGGGGTCAGCCGGGTACGCCGGGTCGGCCTTGCCCCAGTAGCGGGTTGCTGATGTCTCGTACGGATCCATGACGTGCCCGAGTGGGTCTGACAAAAAACACACTACGAGCACTCAGGCTGCCACGTGAGTGTCTTATTTCACGAGACGGCGACGGTTCAGCGAAAAAATTTCTCGTCCGCGGCTCAGGCGAGCGCCTTGCTGACCACCTCGTACAGGTCTTTCGACAGCTTCGGGCTTGCCGCCAGGCGCTCCAGGGCTTCGCGCATGAGGGCCTGACGGCCGGGTTCGTAACGACGCCAGCGGGTAAGCGCCTGCGCCAGGCGGGCGGCCAGCATGGGGTTGAAGCCGTCGATGGCCTGCACCTGGTCGGCCACAAAGGCGTAGCCGGAGCCGTCCGGCGCGTGAAAACGCAGCGGGTTGCCGTGCACGAAGGCACCCACCAGGGCGCGCACGCGGTTCGGATTGCGCGGCGCGTAGGCCGGGTGTTGCAACAGCGCCTTCACGTCGTCCAGCGCCTGTGCCCGGCGCGAACCGGCCTGCACGCTGAACCAGCGGTCCAGCACCAGCGCCTCGCCCTGCCAGCGCTGGTAGAAGGCATCCAGCGCCCGCTCACGCGCCGGCACGTCCAGCTGTGCCAGCAGGGCCAGCGCGGCGGCGGTGTCGGTCATGTTGTCGGCGGCCTCGAACTGTTCGAGGCACAGCGACGGGCCAATGTCGTCCAGCTCCGCCAGATAGCCCAGGCACAGGTTGCGCAAGCGCCGACGCCCGACCTCGCCGGCCTCGAACCGGTACGCACCATCCGGGGCCAGCGCCCGGTAGCGCGCCCGCAGCGGCTCGCGCAGGGCCTGCGCCAGCGCGCTGCGCAGGAAACGGCGCACGGTGTGGATGGCGGCGGGATCGACCACGTCCAGTTCGCCGGCGATGAAGGCCTCCGACGGCAAGGTCAGCAGTTCGGCCACCAGGGCCGGATCGGCCGCGGTGTCGTCCAGGCAGCGGCCGACGGCATCGCGCAGGCCGGCATCCAGGGTCAGGTCCTCGCCGGCCGCATGCGCCGCCAGCAGGCGGTGGATGACCCGCATGTACAGCTGCTGGCCGGCGTCGTAGCGGGCGAAGGCGTCCGTGTCGTAGGCCAGCAGGTGAGCCAGTTCGGTGTCGGACAGGTCGACCTGCAGGCGCACCGGCGCGCAGAAGCCGCGCAGCAGCGACGGCACCGGCGCCTGCGGCAGGTCCTCGAACACGAAGGTCTGCTCGGCGCTGCGCAGGTCGAGCACCCGCTGCGTGCCCACTGCCGCGGGCTCGTCTGCCAGGCGCAGCGGCAGTTCGCGGCCGTCGGCGCCGAGCAATCCCAGGGCCAGCGGTATCGGCAACGGCTGTTTTTCCGGCTGTCCGGGCGTGGGCGCGGTGCGCTGGTGCACGGTCAGGTACCAGCGCGCGGCGTCGGCGTCGTGCCGGTGCGCCACGGTCAGCTGCGGTGTGCCGGCCTGCTGATACCAGGCCATGAACGGCGCCAGGTCGACGCCGTTGGCGTCCGCCAGCGCGGCGACGAAGTCTTCCACTGTCACCGCCTGGCCGTCATGGCGCTCGAAGTACAGGTCGGTACCGCGCCGGAAGCCGTCGGCGCCCAGTACCGTGTGCAGCATGCGCACCACCTCGGCGCCCTTCTGGTAGACGGTGCTGGTGTAGAAATTGTTGATTTCGACGTAGGCCGCCGGGCGCACCGGGTGCGCCAGCGGACCGCCGTCCTCGGCAAACTGCACGGTACGCAGGCCACGCACCTCGGCGATGCGCTTGACCGCCGCCGATCCCATGTCGGCCGAGAACTGCTGGTCGCGGAACACGGTGAGTCCTTCCTTCAGCGACAGCTGGAACCAGTCGCGGCAGG